>NZ_JBIQOB010000001.1:0-261174 GCF_044130285.1 Acinetobacter sp. BSP-28 | reverse complement strand
GAAGCTGTTGCAAAATTTGTAGCGAATGGTGGCCAGATTAAGCCGGCTGTAAATACCAATAAAGCTGAGTTTAATTACTGCAATGCAGATACTGTTTTGCAAAGTGCTGAGCGTCCTAATAGTCACCAGAATCACATTTTGCGCACACGTGCTGAAAAGCAAGGTTTAAAAAGCTATAAGCCAGTTGCCCCATGCAGATCGTGCGGTACTTCCGAGCGATCTGTGAAATCAAATATCTGTCTTGAATGTGACCGCCGCAGAGCGAGAGCCAAAACAGGTTTGAGTCTAAAAAATTTGGAAGCCATTGGGCATTACCTGCTTGGAAAAGGCGAATCAGTTGAGTTCACCAGTGGTGGTAAAAAGTACGTTTTGAAAGTTGAGGTGGTGTGATGGGATCTAAAAAATTGTGGTGTGTGGCTATTCGGCCTGAGGGTGATAGCCCATATAAACAAAGCCCTGCTGCATCAAAGGAAATTGCTGAACGTGCAGTTGCTCGATACAAATCCATGACTCTGGCTGAAGGCAATGAATTCATGATTGAGTCATTTGATGACTTTATCCAAGTTCAGCAATGGCATGGTACTCGCAAAGAACATGAGAACAAAATGTTCTATACGGAAGGCTGGTTTAAAGAGCCAATGTATCACTGCTCCTCACTCCCAGCGGCATGCAAAGTATTTAAATACGGTGAAATCGTCAAGTGCTACAAAAAAGGATCATCACCAATTATTACAGCAAATTTTGAAGAAGCTAAGCGCTTCTATGAGGTGGCGTGATGGATATTCAAGAAAAAGAATGGGGTTCTTTTGTGGAGCAACTAAAAACTAAAGGCGTTGTAAAAATTGGCCGAAATGCATTAGGTGTTATCACAAATCTTGTTCGTGAAGGTTCTTGCTCTCTCGGCTACAACGACATCGAGCTTATGTGGGAAACATGGCAAGCAGCCAAAGCCCAAGCGGTGCCGGAAGGGTTTGGTTTGTTTGATGGTGACACACTTACCTATTCAAGTGGGTACTCAATAAATTGTGGTTTTGATGATGAATTTGATTGTCATGTTTTTGATGTATCTAAAGATGGTTGTTATATAAAAACTGGAATGACTCAATTGGAGCAAGCACATTGCTTTGTATTGTCAATGATTAAGCTTGATGCCAAAGATTCCACGCTCGAAGCACAGGAGTCAGCCAATGACTAACACAGAACAAATGGTTGAACTTGCAAAGGATTTAACCGAAGCATTGGCACCTTATGTCATTAGTGGCATGGGTGCAAAGATGGAGCTTAATTCTGAAAGCATTGGTGTTATCTATCACAGTCTTGTTGGTTTCACGAGTCGTAATGAACAGCCGAGCGTAGATATGAAATTGCCTTTTGAGGTTTTGCAAAGTTTGCGGGAGGTGTCATGATGGGAGTTGCAATTGATTTGACAAATACTGAGCGCCGGATCTCAACTGGTGAATTCGCGCTTCGTATGAACATTTCAGAAAAAGAACTTTATGCTCGTATTAAGGATGGCCGTATTAAGTCACCATTAAAAGATGGCAGAAAAAACTACTGGCTGAACAGTTATGTTTTGGAGTGTATTGTGAATCCAGATAGTGATAATATTGGCTCACTAGATGCATGAAATAAGCATTAAAAACAGGTCGCATTTAGCGGCCTTTTTTTTACAATAAAAACAAATGTGAGTAATATTGTGAGTAATAAATCACTTAAAATAATAATTATAATTTAAAAACAAATACTTATATTAATAATGATGACTTGCGTCCATGGTAATCATGCTGGCTGAACGAATAATTTCATCTCCGATTCGGCAAATCTCATAGAGCGCTGCAATATAAGTTGCCTGCCCATCTTTACGCCTTATTCCCCAGCGCTGTGGTTTATTTTCAATATATTTTGACTCATAAAATTCACTCACCGGAATCATGCCAAATTTGCATTTTGAAGCAGCATTTAGAAATGTCGGTTTTTGTAGCAATGTTTCATTTCGAGCATTATATGTTTTTAAGGCAATACTTTTGTCTTCTGCCCATTTTGGTACCATGCCGAATCTAACCTTGCGCCACTCAAAACCCTGAGCTAACTTGAACAGCAAGGGCAACTCATAATTTGGATAGACTTCATCCGGATACTCAAATGGAATATCGGGAAGATTTAAATCATGGAGCTGCTCTAAAGTCAGCGGTTTAAAATTAGCGTACATAAAACCAGATATAAACTAATAATCACTCTATTATAGCTTTAATTACATAATTTCTACTGTGCTGTTCGGAAGCGTTAACCAATGTGTACGGCTAAACTCTTCCAATATCCACTGTCCATTAAAGCGTCCCAAGCCTGAATTTTTCTCTCCACCAAATGGTGCATTGGGTTGATCTGCCACGGTTATTGAATTGATATGCGTCATACCTGCATCAATCTGCATCGCAAAACGCGTTCCGCGTTCGAGATCAGCAGTACATACTGCACTGGATAATCCATAAGCTGTGTCATTGGCTAAACCTAAAGCATCGGCTTCATCTTGAGCCTTAATGATCGGTAAGACAGGACCAAAACTTTCTTCTTTGGCTAAACTGGAATCTGGATTTACATCAATAAAAATATGCGGTGGAATAATATTACCTTGAATCTCTCCGCGCACGATGAGTTTGGTACCTTCTCGCAGTGCCTGAGCGATAATCTGTTTTATCTTCTCGACTTGTGACACATTAATAATCGGCCCAATGATCGTATCTGCTAGATCAGGATCTCCATAAACAATATTTTTAGCCCGAATGACCAGTTTTTCCACAAAAGCATCATAAACTTTAGCATCGACAATCACCCGATTTGTACTCATGCAAATTTGTCCCTGATGCAAAAAACGTCCCATCACAGCCAGTTCCACTGCCAAGTCCAGATCAGCATCATCCAGTACTACCAAAGGTGCATTTCCACCTAATTCCAAGGCAAGCCGCTTGAGCTTATTCGAAGCCATAGCCAATTCACCAACGCGCTTCCCTACCGAGGTAGAACCTGTAAATGAAATCAGTTTAGGCACATCATGCTCAACAAAGTAATCCCCGATTTCACTGCCTAAACCTGCAACCACACTGAATACCCCTTGAGGGATACCTGCTTCTTCCAAAATTTTAGCAAGTAGCAGTCCTCCTGTAATAGGTGTATCACTTGCAGGCTTTAACACAACGCAATTTCCGATTGCAATGGCTGTAATCACAGAACGCATACTGAGATGAAAAGGAAAGTTCCAGGGACTAATCACTGCAATAACACCCAACGGTTTTTTTACTGCATAGCTTTTTCGGTCAGGATCGGTCGATTGTAATTCCTGGGTTGTCATTCTTTCAGGAAAGGTGCTGGCCTCTTGGATAATGCCCAATGCTGCATCTACTTCAATATTGGCTTTTAAACGTGTGCTGCCTGATTCTTGAATCAACCAGTGAATAATTTCTTCACGTCTATTTTTAACCACATCCAAAATCCGGAGGATGATACTTTTACACTCGGCTGGAGAAGATCGAGACCAGGTAACAAAACTACGCTCTGCAGCAAAATAAGCACTATCCACATCAACAAGGCTAGCAGCCTGCAATTTTAAAATAAGTTTTTGAGTATAAGGATTGATGTTATTAAGCGTATGGGTTGAAGTACCTTTCAGCCAGTGGCCTGCAATAAATTGCTGATCAGAAAATTGATAAGCTTCCATTCTTTTATCCATCGTTAGCGTCATGTATTGCTTTACTCTAGGATGTATTGGGCAAAAGTTCTAGCAAAATTACCAATTGTATCAATCCATAATGCAGAACTTTTTATGAAGCAAATCTAGAATAGAAGACAAGGAATTTATTTTCTGGATTGCTTCATATATACGCTATAAAACAATAAAGCGTATAGCTGGAAAAATTCTAAACATAAAAAAAGCCTCCGAAGAGGCTTTTTTCAATTTACAGGATTAGTCACCTGTATAACCTTTTAACTTCAAACGCGCTGCGTGAAGTAGTGGTTCAGTATAACCAGAAGGTTGTTCACCGCCTTTGAATACCAAGTCATAAGCAGCTTGGTAAGCATAACCATTGAATGCCGGAGCCATTGGTGTGTAAAGTGGATCGTTTGCATTTTGCTCATCAACCACTTTCGCCATACGCTGCATCACTTCTTCAACTTGCTCTTTGGTTACGATACCGTGACGTAACCAGTTCGCAACGTGTTGAGAAGAAATACGTAGTGTTGCACGGTCTTCCATCAAGCCAACATCGTTGATGTCTGGAACTTTAGAACAACCTACACCAAGGTCAACCCAACGAACTACATAACCCAAGATACCTTGAAGGTTATTTTCAAGTTCTTTGGTTTTTTCTTCAGCAGTCCAGTTAGTATCTGTTGCTAAAGGCGGCGTTAACAAGTCATCGAGAGACAATGCTTCAGTTTTCAACAACTCTTGTTGGCGAGCTGAAACGTTGCATTGATGATAATGGATCGCGTGGATCACAGCACCAGATGGAGATGGAACCCATGCACAGCTTGCACCAGCTTCTGGATGCTCAATCTTGGTTTTGTACATATCAAGCAACATATCTGGTTTTGGCCACATGCCTTTACCGATTTGCGCTTTACCACGTAAACCTGCTTGAAGACCGATCATTACGTTACGGTTTTCGTAAGCCGGGAACCAGATTTGTGACTTCACTTCGCCTTTACGAACGAATGGACCTGCTTCCATAAAGGTATGGATTTCATCACCAGTACGGTCCATGAAGCCCGTGTTAATAAAGATAGTACGGTCTTTCGCCTGAGCGATACAGTTTTTCAGGTTCACAGATGTACGACGTTCTTCATCCATGATACCGATTTTTAAAGTTTTCGCTGGTAAACCAAGCGCCTGTTCAGCACGTTCAAATAGCTCAACTGCAAATGCAACTTCTTCTGGACCATGCATTTTTGGCTTCACGATGTACATAGAACCTTTACGTGAGTTCTTGATCGTGTTCTCGCCTTTGATGTCTGCAAAAGTAAGTAGCGGAGTCACTAACGCATCCATGATGCCTTCATAGATTTCAGCGCCATCTACAAGGATCGCAGGGTTAGTCATCAAGTGACCCACGTTACGAAGAAGCATCAATGAACGACCGTGAAGAGTCGTTTCACCACCGATGAGGTTCTTGTGGGTACGGTCTTGGTTCAAGGTACGAGTAACAGTTTTACCGTTTTTCTCAATAGACTCTGAAAGTGTACCACGCATCAAGCCTAACCAGTTACGGTAGCCTTCAACTTTCTCTTCAGCATCAACTGCTGCGATTGAGTCTTCTAAATCTTGAATGGTGGTTACCGCAGCTTCCAATACAAGGTCTTTTACGCCAGCAGCGTCAGTTTGACCAATTGGGCTGGTTGCATCAATTTCGATAACAACGTGCAGACCATTGTTCAAAAGAACAATTTCAACTGGTGCAGCTTCGTCACCATTGAAACCAACAAATTGCGCTTCTTTTGCTAAGGTTGTTGTAGAACCATCTTTTAAGCTTACAACAAGTTTTTTACCTTCAACCGCATATTTGGTTGCATCAGCATGCGAACCATTTACGAGTGGGAAAGTTTCATTTAAGAAGTTCTTAGCAAATGCGATAACTTTTGCACCACGAACCGGGTTATAACCCTTGCCTTTTTCCGCGCCACCTTCTTCAGAGATCACGTCGAAACCGTAAAGAGCATCATATAAAGAGCCCCAACGTGCGTTTGCAGCGTTTAAGCAGTAACGTGCATTACGCACAGGTACTACCAATTGTGCACCAGCCAATAATGCGATTTCTTCATCTACATTTTCTGTGCTGATTTGGAAATCTTCTACTTCTGGTAATAAGTAGCCAATTTCTTTAAGGAAAGCTTTGTAAGCTTCGAGTTCAAATTTGTTGTTGCGGTGCCATTCATCAATTTTAGCTTGAATGTCGTCACGCTTAGCCAATAGTGCTTTGTTCTTTGGGCTAAGATCGACAACGACTTGTTCAAAGTTTTTCCAGTATGTTTCACTGTCCAAACCAGAACCTGGTAATGCTTCATTTTCGATGAAATCGTAAAGTTCTTTAGCAATCGCTAACTTGCCTTTTTGAATACGTGCAGTCATTGTCTTTCCTGATATTGCTACTTTTTATAACAAGAGATTCTAGTATACCGATTTATACTTAGCTGAATAGTATTATCACATTCCTAAATAACGATCATTTTCTAATAAATGAATGTACACATCACTCAATAAAATAAAGATCACAAATGCAACATTATTATTTGCCTGAATACCTTTTTATAGTTTATAAAGTTTTAAAAATGTCGAAATTAGACTTAAGTGCAGAATTTTGCTCTAAAACCACCCAAAAGCCGTATTTCTCATCGCTATCGAGCAAAGATTAAGCCACGAATAGAACGAAATGTCGATAAAACACTCAAACAATTTATGTAAAAAAAGCGCCTTTTTAGGCGCTTGATATTTAGCTAGCTTCTGAGGCTGAACCCTGGATTTGTCGATGTTCAGAATTCAGATATTCATCGGACTGCATTTCCAGTAAACGTGAACGCGTGCGTTCAATTTCGAAAGCAAGTTTCTCGCCTTGGTAAATATCAATAATGCTGTCTTCCGAAGTCAGCAATAGTTTGACTCCGCGATCATAAAATTCATCCACCAGATAAATAAAACGGCGTGTACCTTCCGACAAGTAATCGGTCAAATGCGGCACATTGCTGACCAGTACAGTATTGTAGATATTGGCAATTTCAATGAAGTCAGCCGGGCTACGCGGTTTCAGACACAGCTCAGAATATTCACACCACAACACATCTTCAGTATGACCAATGGTTTCTACAATACGATTATTGATGATAATCGGTTCTTGTGAATGGGTCTGGGTTTGCGTTAAAGCGGTAAAGCGCTGAGCAATCCAGAGTTTATGATCATGCGTTAATGGATGTTTAAACAATTGTGCCTGTTTGAGCACACGCAAACGATAATCCACGCCAGCATCAACATTGAGAACCACACAATGTTTTTTCACCATCTCAATGGTCGGTATAAAACGGTCACGATGGATTCCGTTTTTATATAAACCATCCGGTGCAATGTTTGAAGTCGCCACCAACGTAATGCCACGGGTAAACAGTTTCTGGAATAACTCACTCAGAATCATCGCATCCGTCACATTGGATACAAAGAATTCATCAAAACAGATCACCACAGCCTGCTGGTAAATCTGATCTGCAACCTGATCCAGCGGATTACGCTGTCCTGATAATTTATTCAGTTCACGATGTACATGCTGCATGAAATGATGAAAATGCATGCGCATTTTACGGCGAAATGGAATCGACTCAAAAAACTGGTCCATTAACCATGTTTTACCACGCCCTACACCACCCCACATGTATACGCCTCGTGGTGAAGTTTGACGGCGAAAGCGGCGAAAGGCTTTTTTTGAAGCTTTAAAACGCTGAATCAATTCTTGCCAAACGCGATCCAACTCATGTACAGCTTGCGCCTGTGCATCATCTGGCATGAACTGACCAGACGAGATAGCCTGTGCATAACGCTCCGCAGGTGACAAAGGGATAAAGGCTGTACTGTGCTTCGAATTTAAGTCTGACATATCATTAAATACTATTTTAGGCTATTGAAAGTATAGCGAAGGTTGAGATGAAATATATAACACTTTGGCATTAATTTACTTAGGCTATTTATTACGCTATTTAAAGTACTGACGTGGACTGTATCCAAACCAGCGTTTAAAGGCATGATTAAAAGCTGCGGGTTCCGAATAACCCAGTAATTCCGCAATCATTTCAATGGAATATTCTTTATATTCTATTAACCTTAATGCCTTGTCTTTAATCAGTTGTTCACGTATCTGTTTATAACTGCTTTGTACTTGTTGCAGTTGATGTCGCAATGTTCGCTCTGGAATTTGCAGAGCTTGTGCCGTTTCTGCCATGGTAGGCATTACCCCTTCTTGTAGCTCCAGATAATCTTGTACACGCTGCACCAAGGAGGGTACCGATTCATCCATATTTAAGCGTTCCAGCTCAGCGATACATTTGCTTTCATAGAGATTAAAAGTCATTTGATCTGCTGAAGGAATTTGCACATTCAGTACCGCATCATCAAACCAAAATTTTGCACACTCGGCACCAAACTGAAGTTCAGCACCATAATAATCCTGATAGATCTCTAGAGATTGCTGATCTTCAGGTTGTGCAAAGGGCAATTCAATATGCATTTGCGGAACAGCTAAACCCATCATCTGGTAAATATCTTGAATAAATTTATAGGTTCCAGAAATTTCACATTGTGCTCGCAACAATCCCAGATTACTGTTTAAATCTTGCGGCACATAGCATAAAGCCACCTGATGCCCTGCATATTTAATACTTAACTTCCCGGTTGAATGAGTGAGCGCCTGATAACGAATTCCCTGTTGTAAAGCTATACCCAAATTTTCACTGGTGACCAGTAACATCAACAAAGGACCATAACCTGCCAGCGCATAATACTGCCCAATAAGCAGGCCTTTTTCCGGCACAACATCTTGCCCAATCACTTTAAGCACATCCCATTCCAAGCTAGGATGAATGACTGAACTCGGATCCAATGCGTCTGCACGCAGTCCAATAGTTAAAAGCTTATGATCAACCGGCACTCCTGCTTTACGCATACCTTGAATTAAATACATCAAGCTGAGCACCGATCGTTTCATGGCATTGTCAAATAAAAATATCAGTTCAATTTTTACTATAAATTTTTACCCTTGCAAATTGCCGAAACTATCAATTTTTTTGTCATGACTATCATGTTGACTGCCTATCTATTCATTTAGGCTATATAAAAATGGACGCGATAAGGCAAATAAAAATGCGTAATACCAATCAAAATCATTCATTTCCCCAGCAGACCCAAGTTGCAATTATTGGTGCAGGTTTTGGTGGCCTGGCCATGGCCATACGCCTATTACAAAGCAATATTCACGATTTTTTGATTTTAGAAAAAGCATCTGAAGTAGGTGGAACCTGGCGTGAAAACCAATATCCAGGTGCAGCCTGTGATGTGCAATCGCATATGTATTCCCTCTCTTTTGCACCTAAAAGCGACTGGTCCAAACGTTATGCTGAAGCCTCTGAAATTTATGTCTATATACAAAGCTTAATGAGCAATTATGAATTAAATCCATATTGCCGCTTCAACTGCGAAGTCCTTGCTGCAGAATATAGCGCACAGCATTGCAACTGGAAACTGACATTAAATGACCAGCGCACCCTGATTGCGCAATTTGTCGTTTTTGCCTCAGGACCACTACATGTACCGCAAATTCCACACATCAAAGGCATTGAAAAGTTTCAGGGTAAAGTTTTCCATTCTTCGCAATGGGATCACCAATATGACTTAAGCAATAAAAATGTCGCATCGCTTGGGACTGGCGGTAGTGCCATTCAATATATTCCAGAAATCGCAGCCGAAGTTAAGCAGCTCTATGTATTGCAACGTACTGCAGCCTGGGTGATTCCACGAGATGAACGCAGTTATTTAAGTGTAGAAAAGAAGCTATTTGATAAATTTGACTGGTTTAGAAAGTTACACCGCTCACGTTTATACTGGTCAAATGAATCACGTGCCGTTCCGATTATTCAACCAACCGTGATGAAATACGCACAAAAACTGGCTGAGGCTTTTATCAAATTTCAGGTGAAAGATAAAAATCTCGCCCGCAAACTCACCCCAGACTATATTATGGGCTGCAAACGTATTTTGGTGTCCAATAAGTATTATCCTACTTTCAATCGCAAAAATGTCGAACTGGTGACCGAAGGTATTCAGGAATTAACAGCGAACAGCATCATCACAAAAGATGGCAAAGAGCGCAAAATTGATTGCTTAATTTATGGAACCGGTTTTATCACCGACCCTCGCATCTATCTCAAATCATTTAAATGCACCGGTGAACATGGGCAAGATTTACGAGAAGTTTGGCATAAGGGTGCAGAAAGTTATTATGGTATTTGTACCAAAGGTTTTCCTAATTTATTCCAGCTACTTGGCCCGAATACTATTCTGGCACACAATTCTGTGATCTTTATGATCGAATCTCAGGTCAATTATATCTTGCAAATGATTGAACTGGTCAAAAGCACCCATAGCAATGCTATTGTAGTAAAAGATCAAGTACAGGATCAGTTTAATCAATATGTACAAAAAATGCTTGATGGCACAGTCTGGCAATCTGGCTGTGTAAGCTGGTATCAACAAGATGGCGGCAAAAATTTTGCACTGTGGCCAACCTATACCTGGAAATACTGGCTCCAAACCAAAAAGCTCAATCCCGCAGATTATCGTCTGCTAAATAAAACAGCTAAAAATCAAGCAGCCTAAATATTTAATAGTCATAATAAGCAAGTATTTATTAGCTGCTTCATTATTTATGCAATCCTTTTGGTTGATTTTCCAATTACTTTTTTGTTTGGCACTCGGATTTGTTTTGGCTCGACGTTTACCGCAATGGTTAGAACGTCTTGCCTTCAAAATTCTGCCCTATTTTACCTATATCTTACTCATCGCCATTGCTATTGAATTTGCCCAGACATTGCACACGATTGCACAGCCTTGGCAAATTCTGAATCATGCTGCCCTTTTAGCCGTACTCACCAGCATCGGTGCATTTGTCTGCTGTTATATGTTATTCAAGCTCTTGGGCTATCAACCGAGTCACGGCAAAGTATCCATGAGTCTGGTCAGCAAATCCCTGATCAACATCAGTTATGCTTTCATTGCTCTGGCATTCGGTTATGTACTCTCTGAATCTGTAACCAACATGGGCTACAATTTGCATATAAGCACATGGAATTTATTGCTGGTGTTTATGTTCCTGATTGGCCTGGATCTCGCCTATTCACCCTTAGACCGATCTTGGTTGAATTGGAAAATTTTACTGGTGCCATTGGGATGTATAGTCGGCTCACTGCTGGGCGCATTCGTTACAGCTACACTCATTCAAGATATCAGTTTAAAAGATCTCATCATGCTATCCCAAGGTTATGGCTTTTATTCCATGACCGGCATTGTGGTCACTGAACTCAAAAATGCCCATCTTGGCAGTATTGCACTGATGAATGACTTATTCAGAGAAATTTTTGCGATCGTGTTTATGTATATTATTGGTTGGCGTTATCCACGTTCTGCAATTTCTTCAGCAGGTGCGACTGCTATGGATGTAACTTTACCCATGGTAAAACAGGCCTGTGGCAATGGCTTTATCCCTCATGCGATGGTCAGTGGCTTTATTCTTTCAGTACTTGCGCCAATTTTGGTGAGTGTGCTGGCGGCTATTTAAAAATTCACCCTCTCCCTTGCGGAGCAGTGCTCCTCATCTCCCCAAGAGAGAGAACATCCAAAAATATTTCTATAATAGAATCAAGCCCTGTCCCTCAGGGAGAGGATTTAGATGAGGGCAATAATATTTACAAATGATGTTTTTAAAAATTCAAATCAATTCCCTTCACTAAATCTCCCGCTACATCAATCACATCCAACGCAATTTCCGCCACATCAAACCCTGAGCTCCAATCCGTTGAACTTGCCTGATTTTGCTGCTCCTGTTGTTGCAACTGCTCAAGGTGCTCTACTTCTTTATTCAATTCAATATCTTGTGCTGCTTTATGTTCTGGTGCCGCCATTTCAAAGCCTTTATTTTTTGTTCTAACTCTCTCAATGTATAAAAAAAGCCTTTCAAATGAAAGGCTTTTTATCTTATTGGCTCACTTACAACGTTGCCAAAATATCTTTTAAAGTTTGATGAGGATTTTCCGATTTGGTAATTGGACGACCAATGACCAAATGCGTAGAGCCATCCAGCATCGCCTGTTTAGGCGTTACAATGCGTTTCTGATCATCCGCAGCTGAACCTGCCGGACGAATACCAGGAGTGACTAAAGCAAAGTCCTGTCCTAAAATTTCACGCAGCATTTTGGCTTCCTGAGCTGAACAAACTACCCCATCCAGACCACTTTCTTGAGTGAGTTTTGCAAGGCGTTTCACCTGTTCAAATGGTTCAATATCCAAACCAATATCTTTTAAATCTTCACGTCCCATTGACGTCAGCACAGTCACTGCAATCAGCTGAGTATTATAGTTACCCGCTTTTAAACGCTCTACACAAGTTTCCATCATCTTACGGCCACCAGATGCATGCACATTGACCATCCAGACGCCTAAGTCTGCTGCGGCACATACTGCTTGAGCTGTAGTATTTGGAATATCATGAAACTTCAAGTCCAAGAAAACTTCAAAACCCTTGTCATGCAATGCTTTCACCACACTTGGGCCTTCATGCGTAAATAACTCTTTACCAACTTTCACCCGACATAATGCAGGATCTAACTGCTCCGCAATAGTTAACACGTCATATTGGCTTTTAGCATCCAGTGCAACAATGATACTCAAGAGACTTACCTTCGCTCAGACAAAAAAGAAAGCTTATTATAAAAGGTATTCCAGACTTTAACAAAGCGATAAAATCATTAGTTAATTGAAGTTATTATTTTGAATTTTCCTTATATAAGTGACTTGTTAAAATAAAAAAACACCCTGAAGCATTGGCTTGAGGGTGTTTCAAAATTTACTCAGCTTTTAGGTTTAGGGTGATTAGCTAAAAGCCTAACATTATGACCAATATACAGTGCTACAAAGGATTAGACGAACGATCTTCCGAATGAACATCTAAAACTGTTTTTTCATGTCTGCTATGGGCTGCTGCCTCAGCCGCTGCCAGCTGTGCCGCCTGTATTTGTTCTTTTCGAAGATGCTCGATGTCTTTACGTAGTCGCTTAATTTCCCAATTATTTTGAAATACCCGGAAAATTTGTACCCCTAGCAACAGACCCAGTACCAGACCTAATGCCAAAGTTAATAACAGTAATAAACCTAAACGCATTGCAGGCACTTGCGTAAACAACAGGTCTACCGAAAGTTCAGTACCATTTTGTAGTACAAGAGCTAATGAATAGCCAAAAAGTACAATTAGTAAGGCGACTAAAACGTAACGCATAAACACCCCATAAATTTTTTATTACTGTGCAGATTCGTTTACTGCATCACGTAATGCTTTACCAGGTTTAAAATGTGGTACCGCTTTTGCAGCCACTTCAACAGATTTACCTGTTTTAGGATTACGCCCCACACGTGGATCACGGTGGTGCAAAGCGAAACTACCAAAACCACGAATTTCAATACGATTATCAGATGATAATGCGGCTATCATTTGATCAATCATAATCTTAACAGCTTCTTCAACCAAAGGCTCTGCCAAGTGTGGATTTTTTAGGGAAATTCGCTCTATTAAGTCAGACTTATTCAGTGCTTCCGTAGTCATCTGCGACCTCTTTAATTATCAAGCTACTTTGTAGATGAAACGATAATAACCTGTTTAAATACAAAACGGTAGCGTAATAAGTTAATACTACGCTACCGTTTACAGTATTTGTGTAAAAAGTATTAGTTAATTTACATTAACAATACATTTTAACGTCTACTTAGTTGCCCATTTGAGCTTTGATCAAATCACCAATAGTCTTAGGACCATTGTCTTGACCAGCTGCAGCTGTTTTCAAGTTAGCTACTGCTTCTTTCTCTTCAGCTTCGTCTTTCGCTTTGATAGACAAGTTGATAGAGCGAGATTTACGGTCTACATTGATGATTTTAGCTTCAACTTCTTGACCAACTTCAAGGAACTTAGTTGCATCTTCAACGCGGTCGCGGTTGATTTCAGATGCTTTAAGAGTCGCTTCAACTTCGTCAGCTAACTTAACAGTAGCGCCACGAGCATCAACTGCAGTTACAGTACCTTTAACAAGCGCACCGCGTTCGTTAGCAGCCAAGAAATCGTTGAACGGATCGCTGTTCATTTGTTTGATACCAAGGCTGATACGGTTGCCTTCAGCATCTACAGACAAGATAACTGCTTCAACAGTGTCACCTTTCTTGTAACGACGGATAGCTTCTTCGCCTTGTTCGTTCCAAGAGATGTCAGACAAGTGAACTAAACCATCGATACCGCCTGGTAAACCGATGAAGATACCGAAATCAGTGATTGATTTGATCGTACCTGAAACTTTTTCACCTTTGTCGTGGTCTTTAGCAAACTCTTCCCATGGGTTAGCACGAGTTTGTTTGATACCAAGAGAAATACGACGACGTTCTTCGTCCACTTCAAGAACCATAACATCAACTTCGTCACCGATCTGAACAACTTTAGATGGGTGGATGTTTTTGTTAGTGTGGTCCATTTCTGAAACGTGTACTAAACCTTCAACGCCTTCAGCGATTTCAGCGAAACAACCGTAGTCAGTAAGGTTAGTTACGCGAGCTTTAACGATAGAACCTTTAGGGTAACGGTTCATGATCGCTAACCATGGATCTTCGCCTAATTGTTTAAGGCCTAAAGATACGCGGTTACGTTCGCGGTCGAATTTAAGTACTTTAACAGTAACTTCTTGTCCAACTTCAACAACTTCTGAAGGGTGCTTGATACGTTTCCAAGCCATGTCAGTGATGTGAAGAAGACCGTCGATACCGCCAAGGTCAACGAATGCGCCGTAGTCAGTAAGGTTCTTGATAGTACCAGTAACTGTTTGACCTTCTTCAAGCTGAGCAAGAAGAGCTTCACGGTCAGCTGAAGATTCAGCTTCCATAACAGCACGACGAGATACAACAACGTTGTTACGTTTAGCATCAAGTTTGATTACTTTGAATTCTAACTCTTTGCCTTCAAGGTGAGTTGTGTCACGGATAGGACGAGTGTCTACCAATGAACCTGGCAAGAACGCACGAACTGGACCGATGTCAACAGTGAAACCGCCTTTAACTTTACCAGAGATAACACCAGTAACGATTTCGCCGTCTTCAAAGATTTTTTCAAGTTTAGTCCAAGTTTCAGCACGTTTAGCTTTTTCACGTGATAAAACTGTTTGACCCATACCGTTGTCAAGAGCTTCAACAACAACATCAACAGTATCGCCAACTTGAACTTCAAGTTCACGTTGGTCGTTTAAGAATTCAGCGCGGTCAACAATACCTTCTGATTTAAGGCCAGTGTCAACTGTTACCCAGTCAGAGTCGATGTTTACTACAACGCCTTGGATGACTGCACCCTTTTCAACGTTGAGGTTTAATTCGCTTTCTTCAAAGAGGGCTGCAAAAGATTCGGTCATGATATACCTGATAAAGTCAGCGGTCTTGGATCAGACAAGGCCGGTTTAATTAAGCTTCCACATAGTCCGTAATAAACTGATCAAGCTATGCTTTAGCTGAAAATTCTTTAATTGGCTAACTGCTGGTCAACAAAGGTGGTCATCAACTTGAATACCTCATCAATGCCCAATGTGGAACTATCGATAATGTAAGCATCTGCTGCTGGCTTGAGTGGTGCGACTGCGCGCTCCATATCACGTTTGTCTCGAGCTTGTATATTAGCTAAAATGTCGTTCATTTTAACATCTAGCCCCATAGCCTGCAACTGCTTTACTCGTCGCTCCGTTCGGGATTCAGCCGATGCAGTCAGATAAATCTTGGCTTGCGCTTCCGGGAAAATGGACGTTGCCATATCCCTGCCATCTGCAACCAGTCCCGGAGCTTGTGCAAATGCACGTTGACGTTCCAGTAGCGCTGTTCTAAGTTCAGGAATTGCTGCAACTTTTGAGGCAAACTCTCCCACTCGTTCTGTACGAATGGTTTGAGTAACGTCTTCACCATCAAGTTGGACCACCGTACCTGATTCAGTCGTAACAAATTTTATGTCTAAATTTGTTGCAATTTTTACGCACTGCTCCAGTTCGGAATCCAGGCAATCAAGTAAATCCTGTTGATGTAATGACAGCCCGAGCAGACGATATAGAGCACCTGAATCCAGCAAATGAAATTGATAATGTGCTGCCAGTTTAGCCGCAAGTGTGCCTTTTCCAGAACCACTCGGCCCATCTATGGTAATAATTTGAACTGTCATTAATTTTCCACTTTACCCTATACAGTTTTCGCTAATTTTGAAAAACCTAGTTTAATCGCAGATTTAAGCTGTGCAAGGATTAATTTACTGATAAATGGCGCACGCACCTGCAATTCAATGGTATAGGTCACCAAGGTTTTGTCAGCAGCCTTTGCTTCAAACTCGATAATGCCCAAATGGTGTTTCACCAAAGGGGTTTTCACAATCTGGTATTCGATACGCTGATTCGGCTCCAGCAAAGTAATTTGTTCCTGTAAAGGCTTGATAGGACCAAAACCCATACGACGCACAGAACCTACCCCATCTGGACGATCAGGATCAGTAGAGTCTTTAACTCGTTCAACTTGAATCGGTGCAAAGGCCACATTGTAGGTGGCATGCTTTGATAGCAAATCAAAAACCTGTTCGATGGGTACGTTAAATTCTTTTTTTACTTGAATGGAATTCATAACTTATCCTAATTTTTTATTGACAATACTCATTGTCATTATAGTTTACATGGTTTGAATTAAGGATTCTGATCATTTACAGATTTTTCTTGTAACTTCTGCAATCTTTTTTGCTCACGGCGCATCTTAAAAAAACTGCTGAGCTGATGGGAACACTGTTCTTGCATACAACCCGCTTCATAGTCAAAAAAATGATTGTAGTAGCCGGTTTCCAATAATCTACGCACGCTGATCAAGGAACCTGCTTTGGGTTCTGTTGCACCAAAAACCACTTTAGAGACCCGCGCATGAATTAATGCCCCGACACACATGGTACAAGGCTCCAAAGTGACATACAGAACCGAGTCGTCCGGCAAACGATAATTATTCAGATAAGCACAGGCTTGGCGCAATGCCTGAACTTCGGCATGGGCCGTCGGATCATTTAAAGAAATGGGTGCATTATATCCTGCACCAATAATCTGGTTTTGACTGACGATTACCGCACCCACAGGAATTTCTTGCTTTGATGCTGCGATAGCAGCCTGCTCATAAGCAAACTGCATCCAGTATTCATCAGTCAATTGTGTCGCATCAGTCATATTGTTAGCTGATTACACCGTAATGCTTTAATAAATCATTCCAGCTTTGAATATTGGTCACTGGTGGGCAATCAGATAAGATGGCCTTTAAAGAGAAATCACTGCCTTTTTTCCATTCCGGAGACAGGTCTTTATCGACCAGACGAGCACGCACACCTTCGACGAAATCTGGATGGCGAATCTTCCAATCGGATATTTGTGTTTCAAGCTCAAATACTTCATTCCAGGAATGAACGCGCTTACCCCACTGCCATAGCAGCCAGGTTAATGCGGCTGTAGTAGGCGAACCCTTTTGTAGATTTTCACTGGCTTGACGCAGCCAGTCACTGCGTGCATCACTCAGTCCGATAATAGATTCATAATCATGCTCAAAGTTTACCCCACGGCAAACACTGTGAATGACATCCAATGAATTTTGCAAAGGACCCGGACCGACTGGGCGGTGCATACTATTTAAAGTGTCATCAATGGCACGAAAATCCCCTGCCGGATAATGCCCCCAATCAATATTCAGTACTTTGTCCAGCACGTTATCACGCTGCGCATCACAAATATGAGTCGCCCAGCCAATCCCATAAGCGCCGGCAGAGGTCATAATAGAACCGGTCAAACCGGTAAACAGGCCAATGGCACCACGATCGGCCAAGAAGCGTGTCGCGCCAACATCGGGATACAAGCCGATATTGATTTCAGGCATAGCCAAACGTGAATATGGTGTTACCAAACGGAAAGGCGCAGCCATAAACAGACCCAGACCACCACCCATGACATAACCTTCACCCCAAACCAGTACCGGCTTAGCATAGTTATGCAACAATAAATCTAATGCATATTCTTGTTCAAAGAATTTATTTGCTGTTGCAACTTCATCATTAATGACCAACTGACGAAGTTTACGCACATCCCCGCCGGCACAGAAAGCCTTTGGTGTGGTTGAATCCAGCCAGATTGCTTTTACAGCATCATCATGGTGAAAACCTTGGAACACTTCTAAAAGTGCAGTAACGATAGATTCATCCAAGGCATGTAGAGATTTCGGCCGGTTCAGGCGAACAATGCGCCAGCCATTTTTTGCTTCCTCTACAATGAGATCAGGATGATAACTTTTTAATTCAGGAGATTGTGTCATGCGTCCAGCTGCCAATTGATCGGCTCAATGCCATTTTTTTTCAGATAATTATTTGCTTTTGAAAATACTTTACAACCAAAAAAACCACCACGATTTGCTGACAGAGGAGATGGATGTGCAGCTTTTAATACCAGATGTTTATTTTGATCAATACGTTGTCCTTTACGTTGCGCATAAGCTCCCCAAAGGATAAACACGATATGCTCACACTGCTCATTTAAAGCATCAATCACATGATCGGTAAAATCTTCCCATCCACGTTTTTGATGTGATGTCGGCTGTCCTGCTTCAACAGTCAACACCGCATTGAGCAATAACACGCCTTGTTCAGCCCAACGGGTTAAATCACCATGCTTGGGAACAGGAATCCCCAGGTCGGTATTTAACTCATGAAAGATATTACGTAAAGACGGCGGTAATGCAACCCCTCTTTGTACTGAAAAGCTTAATCCATGCGCCTGATTTGGACCATGATAAGGATCCTGACCAATAATCACGACCTTGACACGGTTAAAGGGAGTGGTATTTAAGGCATTAAAAATGAGTGAATTAGGTGGATATATAATTTTATCCGCACTTTTTTCAGTAACAAGAAACTGTTTTAAATCATCCATTTTGGCACTGAGCAAAAATTCGCTCAATGCACTTTTCCAACTCGCATCCAACTGGATTTTATCTAGTTTAGCTTGCTGTTGTTCCGTTAAAGACATACTTGTTTCCTAATTTTTTATCGACCAGACCCAATTTTTCGTCAGCTTCAAATTTGTACTTGAAGATCGACCGCTGGATTTTGGAATTTAATGCCTTGTTGTAATTTTTCATACATTTTAGGGTCTGCCCATTCCACTTGAACCTGTTCAGAGAACACAATCTGCTCAAGACTGAGCACGCCCATTTGCTCATTTTCAATATCTTCGATAAAGCTTTGCGCATAACCCGTATCGGTTTCATGTACAATTACCGAATAAACCTCTACATCACCTTCCCCATTTTGGGTAATGGTAGATGCGAGCACCTGTTGTGCCAGATAGAAAAAAATACGTGAAAACTGTTCTGCAGATGGCGAAACAGGTAAAGATACCCAACGTGCACTAAATTTTTTACAGGCATCAATATATTCAGCATCATCATGTTGCCAGAAGCAAATCGCATGATCAAAACTGTCAAAAATATCTTTGATTACGCCTTTTAATAATCCGAAATCATAGACCATTTGACCATGATCAAGCTTGGATGCTTTAAGCAACAATTCAACTTTATAGCTATGACCATGAATCGAACGCTTACAGCGATCCGATGTGCAGTTGCGCACAATATGAGCATTTTCAAACTTAAATAACTTACGAATTAACATGTGCCGTGATGCAATCAAAAATCTGTGAATTAAATTTGATTATAAAGCAAAAGTGAAAGTTATAAAGCAAAAGTGAAAGTTATAAAGCAAAAGTGAAATTCTGAACATTAATTTTACTGTTCAATAGCATTGGAGAAACACATGCAGTTGAATGGATGTGTTCTCATTTTTCATCATATCTCGGGATCTGATTAGAATGGAGCCATACTGCGAGATGCGATATACACCGACTTATCTTTTCGTACCAGATCACTACTGAACTGGCGTTTACGTCCGCTGAGCATTATCTCAATTTTGGCTTTAAAATACGCAGATTTCACATCTAACAGATTGTTTGCTTCACTTCTCACTTCGGCACTGACCTGACTAAAAGGTTCGATGCCCCATAACTCATTCACACTTGAAAAATGCTCCAACTTGGTTTGGCGCTGCTGTAAAACCTGCTGCACCGCTTTGACATCCAGCTTAGGGTCAAGGCTTGCCAGCAGTATTGCTGGTGCTGTATTGATATTCACCTTGGTATCTGAATCCTGAACCGCACTGACATAATGGACAATTTGCAGATATTTTTTTCCTTCAAAGCCGCGCACCATCTTCAGCTCTTCTACACTATGGAATTTATTGTTTGCCGGTAAATAACCTTGTGCTAGTCCTTGATAATAACTTGCCTCAGCACCCATCGAGCCAATGGTTTCATTATCCGCATCTTGCCAGTCAATCACTGCCTCACTTAACTTTTCAGGTAATCCCACACGTAGCAGCAGTTTTTCAAACCAGACTTGTGCCTGAGGATTCGGCGTACCATCCACATTTACCAAACTGTTTAAATTAAACTTTCCAGATTGGTCCTTTAAAGTTCCCGATATAAAGCCATCCTCTACAGGAAAACCCGGCATAGGCTTGGCCCAGTTTTCCTGTAAATGATCAATATCACCGGCATTTTCCGCATCATCGACCAAAAGCTCTGAAAAAAAGGCTTCCGCACTTTTGGCATATAGCAATGACTGGTTTTGGCGCATTAAATATGCCGTGTTTTCAGCTGTATTGGCCTGTCTTTTGGCAATGGTCGCAGCAAGGATGGTGGCTAATGCCACCATGACCAAAATCGTAATTAAGGCAACGCCCTGTTGCGGCTTCATGTTCAATTGAGTCAAACCTTATGATGTAGAATTATTTACATTGGTATTTGTATTGTTATTTGAAGTACCAGTTTGCTGTTTTAAATAATCGGTGTTTAATAAACTGAAAATCCACTCATAGGACACATCTTTGACCGTCAATTTAATTTTAATGCCCTTCGGCAAGATCTGTTTTTGTGTAACATCGTTTAAATCTACCTGCCCCTCTGGCCATGCATTGAGTTCATTCGGATTCAACACCACAATTTCAAACTGGTCAACATCATTTAACAGCACACTGGATTCAGGCTGATCCCGCCCTGTACTATTTAAATTGCGATATTTCAGTCGGTACAGTTTCTTTTCATCGGCACGATATTGATATTCCACGCGCTCATCTGGAGAAATACCTTGCTGTAAAGGATCAGTTACACCAGTTTTACTAAAATTAAAGCGACCATTTTGCAAAACCAAAGCAGGCTGAATATCGCCATTGATATTGGCATTCAGTGGCACAACCTGAACGGTGTCACGCAGAATCTGCTGGTAGGCTTCCTGCAGCTGACCCAAATTGATCTCATGTTCAGTATTACGGTCCTTGACTTTAATTAAATAATCAAAGACTTTCCAGCCCAACGCAGAAAGTACACTAAAGATGGCAATTGCCACCAAAAGTTCAACCAAAGTGAAACCTTTTTTATTTTTCGTAGTCTGCTTTTTCATGCTTTGGCCTTCGGGTTGAAGAAAACCAAATGCGTCACTCCTGATTCAACCTTGCCAGTTTCCACATTAAACAAACTGACCTGTACTTCTATGCGTTGTACATTCGGACTAATGGTCAATTGTGCAGATTTATCAACTTGCCAGGTTTCACCTTGCTGGGTGACCTGTTTGGATTGGGTTCCCTGCAACCATTCCTGATTGATTTCCATCACGGCGACTTCATTCAAGGCCACGAATTGCGCCTTGGTTCTTAAAATGGCATTGGATGTGGCCTGAGTGTATTGCATCGCCACTTTGGTAAAAGCAATTGCAGCAGTGGCAAAAATCGCCAAAGCAACCATGACTTCCAGTAGCGTAAAACCTGAGCAGCGATGAGTGAAACGCTGTTTCACCGCTGCGCAAGACAAAGAGCTATGCTCGGAGTATCTAGCTTGCATTGATTTTACCCAGATGATCAATCTCGATTTCTTCGCCAATCGGACGCTGCTGAAAATAAAATTGAATTCGTACCGGCTTAGTCTCACCATTACCCAGCCACAACAGCTGCGGTGCATTCGAATTCAATAAATCCTCATTATTGGCATTTTCATAAGCATGATCGAGTGAAGTGATGCTAAACGAAACATGCTCCGGTAAAGCCCTGGGAGCAAATTCCGCATATGGTTGCCATTTTTTATTTTCTTCAAGAATTTGAGGAGCTACGGTTTGAATGGAAGGAAGGACGTATTCAACGACCCCGTAACTGAACGGCGATACATCTGTCGCGCTGTGCACATCCAGGGCGAAAATGCGCGCCTGATCATTGGCTTCACGGTTAATCCTGCGTAAATCCATAATAAACACTTCCCGTGCCTGCATCGCTTTACGCTGATCTACCCCGTTAATATTGGTCAAAATTAAAGATGCCATGATGGCCATAATCACAATGACCACCATCAACTCGATTAAGGTAAAACCACGAATTGATAATGATCGGATTGGCTTCATGGCATACCTTTAAGCAAACTGTTCCGCAGAACTGAGCTGTTTTGGCATTGCCAGTGCCTGATCAATATACGCCACGCGCAATGTGTCACGTGAACCCAAATAACGCTGGTAAAAACTGGAATTCAGGATAGCCGCAGCACCATGCGTTAAGGCCCAGATCGATGCCAAATAATCGCGTGTCGACATGCTGCTTTGAATACTTTCCAGATAGCTTTCAGTCATACGGATAATAATCCGTAAACGCTGTTTTCTCACCTGATACAGTTCGCTAAATAGTAGATTGATCCCAATACCAGTCGTAGACAAACGTTCTTCAATTTGATGGAATAGTACCGTGCGCTCAGGATGATGCAAATGATGCAGCATAAAGAATGCCAGATGCTCGGGAAAAGCCTTCTCTGCATCCTTAATCATCTCGAGCAACATGTTCTCATTACGAATAATCAAAAGCATGTACAGCTCATCTTTACTCTGGAAATGCTTATATAGAGTTCCCTTCGCCAAATCGAGTTCTGCTGCCAACGCATCCAGTGTCATCCCTGATTCGCCATTTTCTAACAGCAACTGCTCTGCAACCTGAAAAATTAACGCTTCTCTTGCTCGAAACTGAGCCTGACGATCCATCTTCACTCTGTAATTCTCTTCTGCGCTTATATCAATTTAATTTATTTACTTTAAATTGAGGAAGTTTTCAAAGTTCTGCATTGTAATGAAAGCAATTTCCTCAACGGACTTATCATATACATCACTTAAGGCTTTGGCTACATAGGGAACGTATTTTGGTTCATTAGACTTTCCCCTGTAGGGTACTGGTGCCAGATAAGGACTGTCGGTTTCAATCAATACCCGATCTAGTGGAACCTGCTTGGCCACATCACGTAAATCCTGGGCATTTTTAAAAGAAACAATTCCGGAAAATGACACATAGTAACCACAATCCAGCACCGCTTTAGCAGTTTCCCAATCTTCGGTAAAACAATGCAAAATACCATGGGTGGATTTTTCAGCTCGAATGATATCCACGGTATCATGCTTGGCTGCACGGGTATGCACCACGACCGGTTTTCTCACCGCCTGTGAAGCATGAATATGACGGGCAAAACACTGTTTCTGTTCTGCAATAAAATCGGTGCTATGAAAATAATCCAGGCCGGTTTCACCAATCGCCCAAACTTTTTCAGGCTGTGCCAGTTCAATCAGATAATCCGTAGTTGCACGTGCCATGGTTTCGGGATCTTCACAGGGATGCACACCCACACTGTAACCTACATCAGCATGACGCGCTGCAATTTTAGCCAGCTCGATATGATCATCCAGATCAACCGAGATCGTCATGAATTTGGATACTCCCGCTTCACGCGCCTGAGCTAATGCCAGATCCAGATCACCATCATAAGGCGTTAAATCCAGCATGGTTAAATGGCAGTGAGTATCTACAAACACGGTGATATCCTAAATCGTTTAAACAGCTACATAGTGTAACTAGTTCGACCTTCAGACTTAATACCTGCAAGTATCTTTTCAGCCTCTGATTTGTAATAAACGCCTTTTTCTCCAGTCAATTGCATACCAAAACCTTGTAGTTTGATACCATTTTGCTTCTGGGAGATCCAGATGACCTTACCAGTTAAAGGAATTTTTTGTGATTGTTCAGGTAAAGTTGCCAGTACAAATACTTCCTCACCCAGCTTCACCGGCTGCTTGGTCGGAATAAATAATCCGCCACCGACTACATAAGGCATATAGCTGGAATACAAAGTTTCTTTGTCCGGGATATTGGCATGAATAATACCGCCCATACGTGGTTGCATTTTTATTCCCCTTAAAAATATTTAAATGTTCATTAGTTTTATACACAATTGATCAAGCACTAAATTGCTTTGTACATTTTGCTCAATATATTGTTTAGCTTGCTGCAAATCAGAATAAACCGCAAATAAAAATTCCAAAGTATAGTGTTCTGATAATCCGCTCAAATCAAGATCGGAATTTTTAACTTGCTGACTGAGCTTGACACAAATTAAATCTGACAACAAGTATTCAAACATTTGCGCAAAGTCACTAAAATTTAAAACTTTATTCCACTTGGTCGCAATCGCCATCGGCATATTTTTTTGCGTGACCAGTTTTTGCCAATCCGTTAAAAATTCTTGTCGCTTATTTAACCATTCCGTTTCAGCCAACTGCATCGCCTGTAATGGCATCTGATTAGATAAATTCATCAACAGTTGTTTTTGCATTTGATCTAAATTGGGTAAATGCTCGGTTAAATATGCATCTGCTTGCGAAGAAGAAATACGGTCCAGCGCAAAATGCTGCAAACGGCTGCGAATCGTGGCTGGAAGTTTTAAGTAATGATCGGCCAGTAAAATAATGACTACCCGATCACCCGGCTCTTCCAAGGTTTTGAGTAATGCATTGGCAGAAGCGATATTTAAAGCTTCTGCCGGTTCAATCACAATCACACGCCAGCCATCTACGGTTTGCTGCACAAAGGGCAATAAATCACGGATTTTCTCAATCTTGATTTTGGCATTCTGCTTTTTATTGTCTTCATCCGTGCTGATATGAACATAGTTGGGATGGGTATCAGACTTTAACCACAAACAACTGCCACATTCACCACAAGGTGCGTTTTTTTCATGACGATTATTACATAACACCCAAGCCAAAAAATATTGTGCAAAAGCTTCCTTGCCACAGCCTTTTTTACCATAAAAAAGTAGGCCATGACCCAGTTTTGGGAAACGTCCTGTCAAGGTCTCCCAAACCGTTTGCTGCCATGGGTAGACTTGTGCCGCAACATTATTTTGCATGGAGCCATCCACCTTATTCGAAGCAAGAAACATCCATCTGATTCAAACGATCCAGATCTGCCTGTGTATCTACACCCGGTGGCAAATTTGCTTCTGCAACGGCAATGGCAATACGGTGACCATTTTCCAGCACACGTAATTGTTCCAGACTTTCCAGTTTTTCCAGTACACCCATATCCCAAGACACATATTCCTGCAGCAAATTCACGCGATAGGCATACAATCCCAAATGTCGGTATGCCTGTTCATGCAGTTGCTGAACCGCTTGCTTGGCACCATCACGGTCATAAGGAATCGTGGCACGGCTAAAATACAAAGCCTGGTTATATTTAGACATCACCACTTTTACAATACTGTCTCGCTGAAACTCTTCCAGACTATGAATCGGCTCACAGAGTGTCGACATGGAAGATTCAGGTTGTGATTCCAATAATTGTGCCACCTGCTGCACCAACTGAGCAGGAAGCAAAGGCTCATCACCTTGTACATTGACAATAATGTCTTCACTGGCCCAGCCTTTAATACGTGCAACTTCACTTAAACGATCGGTGCCAGAAGGATGATCTGCACTTGTGATGACAACATCCACACCTTCTGCACGGCAAACTTCTGCAATACGTTCATCGTCGGTTGCAACACATAAATCATCAAAACCAGCCACTTTTTTTGCCTGATCCACCACGCGTAGAATCATGGGACGACCATGAATTTCCAATAGCGGCTTGCCCGGCAAACGGGAACTTGCAAAACGTGCAGGAATAACAATATGTTTCATAAACAATGAACCTTAAGAAATTTGAATACCAAGTTGCTGTAACTGTTGATGCAAAACATCATAACACTGTGGCGAAAGCACTGCTTCAACAGGAACTACCCAGATTTCCCGTTTAAAATTTGGATTTTGCTTTAATAAGGGCAGCAGTTTTACCGCATCTTTTTCGGTAGTAATAATGGGATTACTATCTTCAAACTGCAGATCGGTAATTTCATAATCATAGTGATCAGGAAATTCATGGCACTGAAACTGATGAATACCCATGGAATCTAAAGTACTGTAAAAACGCTGTGGAAAACCAATACCGACCACGGCATAAAAATTATCAGCAGGATTAAATGATCTTTCATCCATTGCGTTGAGCAAATAAGGCACAGCAACTTCTAAATGCATATTCAGCGCGGAATTTGGCTGACTGGCATGCTCAATAACAGTCGCGGTCGTTAATCGGCTTGGAGGTTCGCGTAAATATCCCTCAGGCAATAACTTTTGATTCCCCAAGCCACGATTCTGATCCAGCACAATCCACTCAATTTGACGTGCTAAAGCCCAGTGTTGCAAACCATCATCACTGATAATTAAATCCAGCTCATGCCTGGATAACAAATATTCAATACTGTGTTGCCGGTTTGAACCCACTACCATGGGCACACCAGTAGACTGAACAATCAGGTAAGGTTCATCACCCACAGTCGCAGGCAGCGATTCCAAATCGACATAGGCGGGAAAAGGTCCTTTTCCACCATAACCGCGACTGATTACACCGACACGAACATTTTGACTTTGAAGATAATTAACCAACTGAATCAGCAGCGGCGTTTTACCACTGCCACCGACCGTAATATTACCAATCACCATCACCGGAACTGGAGATTGATAGCTGGCTTTAACGCCACATTGGTACAGTTTTTTATTCAGTAAAAAACCACCACGATAAATCCATGACAAAGGTCTAAGCACAATCAACCACTTGGCCTGTTTATTCCAGGCATCCTGAATAAATTGTGCAAATGACATAAATCAATTTTCCTCGAAATTGCGCTGATGCAATTGATAGTAAGCACCATGTTTGGCAATCAACTCTGCATGCGTACCTTGCTCGACAATTCTACCCTTATCCATCACCACAATACGATTCGCATTCTCAATGGTTGATAAACGATGGGCAATCACAATGGTCGTTCGGTCTTGCATGGCGGCATCAAAAGCTTTTTGAATAAAGTATTCAGATTCATTATCCAGCGCACTGGTTGCTTCATCCAGAATCAGGATTGGTGCATTTTTCAAAATGGCACGTGCGATAGCAATACGTTGGCGCTGTCCACCCGAAAGATTTAAACCTTGAGCACCCAGTTGTGTGTCATACCCTTGTGGTAAGGCCATAATAAAATCATGAGCATAGGCTGCTTTTGCAGCTGCAATGATTTCTGCATCGGTTGCATTTTCAAGCTGCCCATAGGCAATATTTTCACGTACAGTGCGGTTAAACAACACCACTTGCTGATTCACCATGGCAATTTGTGTACGCAAGGCATTGATGTCTATATCTTGAATATTCTGCTGGTCCAGATAAATATGCCCAGAACTCAGTTCCTGAAAACGCACCAGCAAATTGACCAGAGAACTCTTTCCCGCTCCTGAACGTCCCACCAATGCAATCGTTTCACCCGCCTTTACATCGAGGTTAAAATCATGAATCGCATGATGACCATCCGCATAAATTAAGTTGGCATTTTCAAACTGAATATTACCTTTAAGCACTGGAGTTAATGTGCCTGTATTTTGCTCTTCCGGCAAATCCAGCAATTCAAAAACTGAATGCGCAGCCGCCATACCGCGTTGCAACTTTTCATTGATATCGGTTAAAGCTTTTATTGGCTTGCTTAACATCCCGGCTGCTGTAATGTAGGCAACAAATTCACCTGCGCTGGTATCACGTAAAATTTCTGGTCGTAATGCAATCCAGATAATAATTGCCATGGCAAAGGACATAATGAACTGTACAATAGGGCTATTCAGTTGCTGAACCACCACCATTTTCAGACCGCGTCTTAAGTTTTCCAGTGAATTGTCACGAAAACGCGTTTGTTCGTATTCTTGCCCGCCAAACCCCTTGACAATTAAATTACCATTCACGGTTTCCTGTACCACATGGTTTACATCGCCCATGGTATCCTGAACTTGCAGGGATAATTTACGCATGCGTTTTGAGGCTTTACGAACCAGCAAACCCATCAGCGGAGCAAAAATCAGAATAATAAGGGTAAGCCGCCAATTGCTATATAATAGATAACCCAACAAGCCAAGGGTGATCAAACCTTGCTGAACAAGGGTTTTTAGAGATTCAGATGAAGCAGCTGTTAATTGCTCCACGTTATACATGATTTTCGCAGTAATATGCCCGCTGGTATTCTCTAGATAATATTGCGATGGAAGCTTGAGTAGTTTGGCAAAAACTTCCTGACGGATATTGAACACCAGATTACGTGAAATCACTGCCATGAAATAGCCCCCGATAAAGGAGCCTAGCCCACGGAAAAACATCAACAGAATGACCAGAAAAGGAAATATAGAAGTAAAGTCTTGATCTCTATGCTGGATGGCAGTAATGATTTTTTCCAGTAATTTTGCTATAGATACTTCCGTTGCCGCACTAATTGCAAAACCGATAAAAACCAGTATCGCTACACCCCCAAAAGGCTTCAAATAGCCCAAAAGACGTAGATAGACTTTAAAATCCTGCTTCACTCATAACCCCTAGACGGAACTTTGGTACTAATATTGACGTTAACAAAACCTAACTGTCCTGCTACATCCATCACACGAATCACATCCTGATGCGTTGCCTTGGCATCAGCCGCAATAACAAACATTAAATCACGTCGATCATTGGAAATCTGTTTAATTGCGGTACTTAAATCTACAACATCCTTGCTTGCAATCGATTGTCCATTAATAGAATAGTGTCCAGAAGCATCAACCACCACTTCAATTTTATGATCATACTGTTTAGGGGGCACGCCTTGCGCATCCGGCAAAGTTAAATTCATGCGGCTAAACTGGTTGAATGTGGTGGATAACAGTAAAAACACCAGGATAAACAGCAAGCTGTCGATCATGGGGGTCAGGTTAATGTGAATATCTTCAACTTGTGTGCGTTTGAATTTCATTTTCCACCACCTTAACCTGCTTTTCTAATATCTTGTTCTTCATCTGTAGAATTTTGATAGAAAAGTGCAGCATGAAATAAGGTTGATTGTTGCTCAAGTTCTGCAATATATTCTTGAACCAAACGCTGGAAATAGCGATAGGCAAACAGTGCCGGAATGGCAATGAACATCCCTGCTGCTGTTGTGATCAACGCTTTTGAAATACCTGGAATCATTAAAGTAGGATTGCTATTGGTGCCCAAGTCAATCACCAGGAAGGATTCGATAATCCCCAGAACCGTACCCAATAAGCCCAAAAGTGGTGCTACCGCACTTAAAGTTCCCAAGAAGTTGATATTTTTTTCCAGATAACCAATTTCTTGCGATGCAGTCGTTTCCATTTGTGCGCGAGCGAATTGTTCATTTTGATTTTTACTTTGGTAACCCGCCATAAAAATGCGTCCCAGAGTACTACTTTGCAACGCTTGATCCTGCTGTAACTGCTGCATGACCGCATTGGTATTTTGTGCTGGGTTTAACAACAATGCCTTAGGCAAAATCATGGTTTTTTTTAAACGAATAAAGCGTTCAATCGTTATTGCTACGGTAAAAATTGAACATAAAACAAGGGGAAGCATGAGCCACCCACCCGCTTTGACTAATTCCCACATATGTTTTCCCCAATAAAAATTTTAAAAATTATTCTGCAAAGCAAATATTTAATATACCGTCTAACTCATCTAGAGAATGGTATTGAATAACCAGTTTACCTTTACCTTGTTTATTATGATCAATCTTCACATCTGCACTGAAACGCTCTGCCAAACGCTGTGTCAGTTGTTGAATATCTGGCGCAATTTCAGCTTTAGGTTTTTCTTGTTTTGGCGTATTCAAGTCACGTACCAGTTGTTCGGTTTGACGTACAGATAAACTTTTTTCAATCACATGCTCTGCAACCTTAAGCTGATCCTTGGCTTTTAAAGTCAAAATTGCACGCGCATGCCCCATATCCAGCAAACCTTGCTGCATAAAGTCTTTTACCGATTCAGCCAGCGTCAATAAACGCAACAAGTTACTGACTGTAGTACGCGCCTTACCAACGGTATCGGCAATTTCCTGATGACTTAAACCAAATTCTTCATGAAAGCGTTGTAAAGCCATCGCCTGATCAATCGGGTTCAAATCCTGACGCTGAATGTTTTCAATCAATGCCAGAGCAATTGCAACCTGGTCATTCAAGTCACGAACAATGGCAGGAACTTCTGTCAAACCCGCCAGTTGTGCTGCACGCCAACGACGCTCACCGGCAATAATTTCATAGGGATATTTTTCATCATCGATCGGACGAATCACAATCGGCTGCATGACCCCATGTTTTTCAATCGATGCTGCGAGTTCTTGAAGATCTTGCTCATGAATAAAACGTCGCGGCTGATATTCACCGCGCTTGAGTAAATGGACATTAATCTGTTTGAGCTGACCATGATCTAACGCTTGAGCTTCCATTTGTAATTTTTCTTTCTGGATTGACCCGAGCAAGGCATCCAGACCACGACCTTTAGCGAGTCCGCGTTTTTTTGTGGTCATGCGTTACTTCCTTTTTTCACTTTGCTTTTCTTTAACATTTCAGCTGCCAGATTCAGGTAAGCAACTGCACCCTTAGAGCTTTTTTCAAAATAAATAATCGGTAAACCATGCGCAGGTGCTTCAGCTAAACGTACATTACGCGGAATCACCGTATCATAGAGTTTTTTACCAAAATACTGTTCCAGTTCTTCTGACACATCACGGGTTAAAGCATTACGTGCATCGTACATGGTGCGTAACACACCCACGATTTGCAGATCCGGATTCAGAGCCTGCTGAATACGGTCAATGGTTTGGGTTAAATCAGCCAAACCTTCCAGAGCATAATATTCACATTGCATCGGAATCATGACGCCCTGCACAGCTGCCAAGGCATTCACCGTAATCAAGCTCAAACTGGGTGCACAGTCAACAATAATATAATCAAAAGAAGATTCAATTTCTTGCAATGCTTCACGTAAAATATATTCACGACCATCCTGTTCAGCAATCGCAAGTTCTACGCCCGCCAAATCACGGTTAGCCCCTAAAACTTTGTAACCCACTTCTGCCTTGGTAATGGCCGTTTCAATCGGGACTTCGCCCAGCAAGACATCGGTTACCGAATACAAAAGATCATTTTTTTGGATCCCGGAGCCCATCGTGGCATTGCCTTGTGAATCCATATCCACAAGTAAAACGCGCTTTTTTAAAACAGCTAACGATGCTGCCAAATTTACTGCGGTTGTGGTTTTACCTACGCCACCTTTTTGGTTCGCAATCGCAATAATTTGTGCCATGGTGACCCCAATCCTTCGAAAAAATTAAATATGTTTCAATAAAAGCAAGTGACGTTGTTCGTCTAAACGCGGAACTTTCAGTTCAATAATCTCACAACTGAATTGATCTTTTAAAGCCTCTACTTCATCCGCAGGAATTAAACCTTTCATTGATGCAATGATACTTTGTTCATGCATGAAAGGTTTAGAAGCCGTGACAAAATCAGTTAAAGAAGCAAATGCACGACTGGTAATAACATCGAACTGACCCAGTTCCTGAATGCTTTCTTCATTTTCGACACGTGTCTGAACAGCAATAACATTTTGTAGTTTTAAATCGGCAATAAACTGTTTAAGAAAACGAATTTTCTTGCCATTTGAATCTAGCAATACACACTGACGCTCAGGCTGACACAATGCAATGATCATGCCTGGCATACCACCACCTGTTCCGATATCCAGCAATCGCCCCTGAGGTAAATCTTTCAAAATACTCAGGCTGTCCAGCAAATGCTTGACCAGCATTTCCTTGGGATCACGAATGGCTGTCAAGTTATATGCTTTATTCCACAGAACCAAAGCATCCTGGTATTTGAGTAATAAATTTAAAGCTTCATCGCTTAGCTCTAAACCTAAAGCCTGACTACCCTGCTGTAGTTCTTTGAAAAACTGGTGCATATACAAAACGTCTCGAAAAGTTAATGGAAGTATACCGATTTCTAAGCCGTGGAACAGTAGTTAACGCTTAGTGATTATGCACTTAAGCATACATCCCCTGACGAATCTGTAGATCTAGATCACTTAATCGTTCAGGTGTGCCAACATCGACCCAAGCAGCCTGCATTTTGGATGCAGAAATTTGCTGTTCAAGCATGGCTTGCTTTAATAAAGGTGCCAGTGGTCGTTTACCATTTTCCAAGCCTGCAAACATTGCGGGATGAATCACCGCAACGCCACTATAGGTCAGTGCTTCACCTTGCTGTGCCTGATCAAAAGTATAAGCCCGGCCATGAGCAAGGATAAAGTCACCTTTAGGATGTTGAGCCGGATTATCGACAAAAACCAGATGAGCAAGATCATCCTGCAATTTCACATCAAATAAGGTCGCAAAATCCATGGTGGTCCAGACATCACCATTCACTAAAATAAAAGGTTCTTCACCTAATAATGGCAAGGCATTGATAATCCCCCCCGCAGTTTCTAATCCTTCACCTTCATGTGACCACAAGATATTGACGCCAAACCGGGCACCATCTCCCAAAGCTGAGGCCAGTTTTTCGCCCAACCAGGCCGTATTGATGACAATTTCAGTGACACCAATACTTTGCAGTTTTTCAATATGCCAAACAATCAGGGGTTTCCCACCCACTTCCAGCAAGGGTTTTGGCGTATGCAGCGTCAATGGACGCATGCGATTGCCCAATCCTGCCGCTAAAATCATGGCTTTCATTATGCAGCCACCTCATAACCACCGTATTTTGCTTCAAATTTCGGCATAACCTTGGCTTCAATAAACTGCATAAACGGTTGTAATTCTGCATAAGGCTTACTTTCTTCAAGTAAATACCACATCACACGAGGCAGGTCTTTTAAATAGCCAGACTTGCCATCACGTTCGAACAGGCGCACAAAGATACCCAAAATTTTAATATGACGCTGAATAGCCATCATGTCGGCATCTTTTTTAAACTGCTCAAAATCACGGTCCTGTTTCGCCGATTCAGGCAACAGATCATAGAAGGTTTTAAACCATGTATAAACACGGTCAGCATTCCATTGCACATAGGCATCACGGGTAATTGAAATCAAATCGTAAGTATCTGCACCAATTACGGCATCCTGAAAATCAATCACGCCCAGATCTGTTTCGCCTTCAATCTGCATCAAGTTGCGGCTATGAAAATCGCGATGCACAATCACTTGCGGCTGAGCCAAAGCTGTGTTGGCCAAAATAGCAAAAGTACGTTTAATTAAAGCACTTTCCTCTACTGTCGGTTGAATTTTCAGTGAAGGTAACATCCAGTCGGTCAATAATGCCATTTCCGACATCAGTTTTTCGTAGGAGTAATCTGGAAAGTGATTTGTTCCATTAATTGACTGTAATTGAATCAGTTGTTTGAAACTTTGCGCATAATAATTGTCTACAGTTTGCTCATTCAGCAAGGTAGAGAGCAAAACATCACCAAAATCTTCGAGCAATAAGAAGCCCAATTCCAGGTCTTTGGCAACAATATGTGGCACACGTACACCATTGTTATCAAAAAATTCATCGATCGTCACAAAAGGCCCACAATCTTCTTTTTCTGGTGGTGCATCCATAAGCATAAATGTTTTATTATTCAATTTGATTCGTGCATAACGACGGAAGCTTGCATCGCCTGCCAAAAAATGAGTCTCAAATTGATCTGAACCAAGTACAGATGTAATCCATGTTTGTATCAATTGTTCACGTTGTGTATTCATTTGCGATAAATTCTAATACAGGCTGAGTTTTTAAAGTGCTAAGTGTAGCCACTTATCAACTTTTTCTCTATGATGCGAGGATAATTAATTGCGATTAAGCATACTTGGTTAATGATACAAATGAAGCATCAGTTTAAATTTAATCCTTTAGCGACTGCTATTTTGACCCTCTTATGTGGCAGCTCGATCTCAAGCTATGCTGAATCTACAATTCCAGCTTCGACTGTCGACAACCAAAAAATGAAAGACAGTATTCAGGAGTCGTATCCTGGACAACAATTTTTTGAACAATATTATGTAGACAAATCAGCACCTGAGGCCCAACAACGTCAAGGGCAGTATTTAAGCTCTGCTTATTGTAAAGGTGCCTGGATTACTCCAATTAGTCCAGAAACTAAAGCTGCTGATCCAGACAATGCCACATCTACAGTGACTGCAGATTATGGTCATTATGACCCGAACGGTGATTCTGTTCTTGAAGGCAATGTATTAATCGACCAGCAAGGTCGTCAAATTCGTGCCGATAAAATTACCATCGACCAGACCCAAACTTATGCCAATGCACAAGGTCGTGTGCAAATGGCGCAAGCCGGTTTGCTGGCACAAAGTGAACAGATCAATTACAACTTAAAGACTCAGCAAGGCGATTTAAATAACAGCTTCTACATTTCTGAAGAGCAGCATGCGCATGGCCGTGCGGAAAAAATTGCCCGCACCTCAGAAAATGTGGTGGTAATGAATAATGCGACCTACAGCACCTGTCCACCCGATGAAAAACCAGGCTGGAAAATTCAGGCTGATAAAATCACCTTAAACAAGGAAACTGGACGCGGTGAAACTCGTGGTACCAAACTTTATGTCAAAGAAGTTCCGGTCCTCGCAGTACCCTATTTCAACTTCCCAATTGATGACCGTCGTACTACAGGTATTTTAACCCCTAGTTTCGGTTTTTCTAATGATGGTGGTGTAGAGCTTGCCGTTCCAGTTTATTTAAACTTGGCACCTAATTACGATGCCACCATCACGCCGCGTTATATAGGTAACCGTGGTGCCATGCTTGAAGGCGAGTTCCGCTATTTAACTGAAAATTTCGGTTCAGGTATGGTTTGGGGTGGTTATTTAGCTTCTGATAGCGAGTATAACGACCAAGATCGTAAGGGCTTACAATTTTTACATAATTGGCAAATCAACAACCAGTTTTCCACCAATGTTGAATATAATTATGTATCAGATAAAGACTATTTTTCTGATTTAAATAACAACCCGAACTCAAAAACTGAATTAAACTTGCGCCGTGCTTGGCAGCTTAATTATGGCAATGGCATTCCCGGATTATCCGCACAACTCAAAGTTGAAGATTTCCAAACGCTGGACAAGACCGTTTCATCTATAGACCGTCCTTATGCTCGCCTGCCACAGTTTTTATTGAATTATAAAAATGGCAACCCATTAGGTTTGCAATACGAATTCAATAATGACACCGCATACTTTAAAAAAGACATCACGGATTTCAATAGCCCAAATACAGAACCAAGCGGCACACGTATTTACAATGATTTTGCAGTTCGTTACAACTACCGTACCCCATGGTCATTTGTGGTTCCTGAAGTTTCACTGCGCAATATAAATACCGTATATGATCAAAATACGATTGATGCTCAGAACATTAGCTCATCGGATGAAACAAAGACAGTCACCGTACCTCAATTTACCTTAGATACGGGCTTAACCTTTGAAAAAGAGGGCAAATATCTACAAACGATTACCCCTCGCGCTTTTTATGCCTATGCACCGTATAAAAACCAAGATGGTCATCCAAACTTTGACTCTGCTCCTGCATCCATCAATTATGATCAGTTGTTTAGCCCACGTCGCTTCTACGGACATGACCGTTTAGAAGATAATAATTTCTTATCTTTAGGCCTAAGTTATAGCTTATTTGATGAGGTTGGTTTAGAACGTTTAAAAACCAGTGTTGGGCAAAGCTTTTATTTTGAAGATCGTCGTGTAAATCTAGAAAATGAAACCGATCAACTTGATACTGAACGTCGTACTGGACCTATAGTCAGTATCTCTAGCCAACTGTCACAAAATTTCACCATTGGTGCAAATTCTGCATGGATGTCGAATGGCGACAATGCTCAGCGTGACTTGCAACTATATTACACTGGAAATCAGGGTAATCTTTATAATCTGGGTTATTTCTATCGCCAAGACATTCCGAACCGCCAAGACCAGTATGACCAGGTTGTTGCTTCCTTCATTCAACCTGTAGCAAATAACTGGCGGATTTTAGGTCATGCCCAATATGATCTGGACAATAACGTCGCCCGCGAGTATTTACTCGGTGTAAATTATGAGTCATGTTGCTGGGGCATTTCGGTCTATGGCCGCTCTTACTATAATGACCTGGACAATGTGAACGATGAGGGCGTTTCGCCAAAGCGTGCCATTATGGCTGAAATTAGCCTCAAAGGTTTAGGTGGTTTCAACAATAAGCTTTCATCTTTACTAGAAAACCGTATTTTAGGTTTCAATAATATTAATCAATCTTGGACACAACGTTAATGAAGACAATACAGTTAAAACATTTTTTTAAAGCGACTGCTCTTGCTTTAGCCCTATCTTCATCAATGACTACATTTGCACAACCTTCAGATGAAGTGGTTGCAGTGGTAGATAACAGTGTCATTTTAAAAAGTGATTTAGAACAAAGTATCGCCGAACTCAAACATCAGCTAGAAACACAAAAAAAATCGCTTCCCCCAGAACAGTATTTACAGCAACAGGCCCTTGACCAGCTCATTATTCGTCAAGCGCAACTTGAACAAGTTAAACGCTACAATATCAAGCCCAATGAAAAAGAGCTGAATGAAGCTGTACTTAAGGTCGCTGGCCAGTCTGGCAGCAAGAGTCTAGAAGCATTCCAGCAAAAGCTTGATGGTATTGCACCAGGAACTTACGAATCATTACGTAATCGCATTGCAGAAGATTTAGCAATTAACCGTTTGCGTCAACAAGTTGTGATGTCACGGATCAAAATTAGTGACCAGGATGTAGAAAACTTCTTAAAGACACCACAAGGTCAAGCAGCTTTAGGTAACCAAGCGCATGTTATTCATATCCGCGTATCGGGTAATGACCAAGCAGCATTAGAAAAAACAGCAAAACTTGTCAAAGCTGAGCTGAATAACAGCAATGATGTTAAAGCAATTGATCAAAAGTTCACAAGCAAGACTGTTAAGGTGGAAGGTGCAGATATGGGCTTTAGAAGCCTGTCTGACATCCCAGCCGAACTGGCTGCCCGCGTAAGTGCTCTGCAAGAAGGTCAAACTACAGACCTAATTCCGGTTCGTGACGGTATTCATATATTAAAATTAATTGAACGCAAAGGCGGTGAGAAAAAAGCGATCGTATCGCAATATCAGACACGCCACATTTTAATTCAGCCATCTGAAGTGGTCAGCCCTGAAAATGCCAAACAACAAATTGACAGCATCTACAACCGCTTAAAAGCGGGTGAAGATTTTGCCGTATTGGCATCTACTTTTTCCAATGATCCAGGTTCTGCACGCGATGGCGGCAGCCTCGGCTGGGTTAATCCAGGTGTTATGGTGCCGGAATTTGAAGCACAGATGAAGAGCACTCCTGTCGGTCAAACCAGTGCACCCTTCCAAACTCAATTTGGCTGGCACATTCTTCAAGTCACTGATACTCGCCAACAAGATATGACACGCGAATACCAACAACGTATGGCACGTCAGATTCTAGGTGAACGCCAATTTGATGCTGAACTGGATAGCTGGTTACGTGAAATTCGCAGCAATGCCTTTGTAGAAATCAAAGATCCAAACCTTGATCGTAAAAAAAATAAATAATTTCTCAGATGATTTGAGTTAAAAAACCAGTTGTTTAAACAACTGGTTTTTTATTAGCAACAAGATAATTAATTATATCAATTCACCTGCTCTAAAATAAAAAAAGCCTCTCATAAAGAGAGGCTTTTAAGAATCAACAATTAACGGTTATTTTCGTCGTCTTGAGAATCTTCAAATTTTGTTTCGCCTTCAAAACCTGGGTTTGATTGACCACCAAAGCCACCTTGACCACCGAAGCCACCTTGACCACCGAAGCCACCAGCTTGACCACCGAAGCCACCAGCTTGACCACCGAAGCCACCTTGGCTACCAAAACCACCCTGACCACCGAAGCCACCTTGACCACCGAAGCCACCTTGACCACCGAAGCCACCTTGACCACCGAAGCCACCTTGAGACTGACCACCACCAAAGCCACCAGCGCCTTGAGCACCAGCAGGAGCACCAGCAGGACGTGGGTTACGTGCAGGAACAACTGTAGAGATTGCGTGTTTGTAAACCATTTGGCTTACAGTATTTTTTAACAAAACAACATATTGGTCAAAAGATTCAATATGACCTTGTAATTTAATACCATTCACAAGGAAGATAGAAACAGGAATACGTTCCTTACGGAGAGAATTTAAGAACGGATCTTGTAAAGTTTGACCTTTAGACATGTTATAACTCCAAAAAAATTAAAATCAGCGCAAAAAACTATCTTTATTTCTCAATAAAAATTATAAAAAAGATAGTTACTAAATTTTGCTTTATCCGTAACACTTTCGCAAGTCTTCTTGAGCCTGCTTGACCGTCAAATATGTTTTAAAATTATGCGATTCTTGCAAAGATCTTAACCAGGTATATTGACGTTTTGCCAGTTGTCGTGTTGCAAATAAAGACTTATCTTCCATTTCTCGTCGTTTTTCGATACTTCCGTCACTTTTTTGTATAAATTCTAGAGCTTGTCGATAACCGACTGAGCGCATGGAGGGTAAATTATCATTTAAATCGTATTTTTCAATTAGCATTTCCACTTCATGTAAAAATCCGATATCCCACATAATTTTTAGCCGTTGTTCGATACGCTTGTGTAATTCTACACGGTCTGGCAGTAAGGCATGGTTATGAAAAGTGTAGCGATATGGTACATTTTTTGGTTGTTCAGCTTGTAGTTTTGTAATTGGCTGTCCAGTCAACCTGAATACTTCCAAGGCACGAATGATGCGTTGTTTATCACTGACTTTAAATTTTTGCCCTGCTAAAGCATCGACCTCACATAATTCCTGGTAAACCGCCTCCCATCCTTCCCGTTCCGCTTTAGCCTCAATTTCTGCACGCACCGCATAATCTGCACTGGGCAAATTGCTCGACAGTCCTTCCAATAAGGCCTTGAAATACAGCATGGTTCCTCCGACTAAAATCGGGGTTTTACCGCGTGCATGGATATCATCAATCAGCACACAGGCATCTTCGACAAACTGTGCTGCAGAATACACTTCCAAGGGGGTGATAATATCGATCAGATGATGCGGATAACGTGCCTGCTCTTCTTTCGTAGGCTTAGCGGTACCAATGTCCATATCTTGATAAACCAGCGCAGAATCGACAGAGATCAACTCAAAATGACCTTGCTCATAAAGTTCACATGCCAAAGCGGTTTTACCACTTGCAGTTGGTCCCATTAAATTGATGACCGGCAATTGATTCGACATGTACAACTACTCTCCTCGAGCAAAAAGTTTATCTAATTGTGAAAGTGGAAATGCACGCCAGGTTGGGCGTCCATGATTACACTGACTGGCAAATTCGGTTTGTTCCATTTGACGCAGCAAAGCATTCATTTCAGAAAGACTTAAGATACGATGTGCACGTACAGCACCATGACAGGCCATACCTGCTAAAATCTGGTCACGCTTTTGCAACAATCCCTGTGCTTCATCATTGGGATCGAGGTCATTGAGCAATTCAGGAACCAAAGCAGCAAAATCTGCCTTGTGCAAAATGGCAGGAACACCACGAACAATTACCTGTTCATCGCCATATTGATCTATTTCCAAGCCCAAACGTGCCAACTGTTCTTTTAAATCATCCACCCGCATGGCTTGCATACGGCTAATACTAATTACTTTAGGAATCAGCAATTGTTGTGATGTCCAGAATTCAGGCTTATCCCATGCGGCTTTCATTTGCTGCAAGACAATGCGTTCATGTGCGGCATGCATATCGACAATAATCAGGCCTTCAGAGTTTTGTGCCAGAATATAAATGCCGTGTAACTGTGCAATTGCAATCCCGAGTGGATGCTCATCTACATAGGTCGATTGCGGCTTTTCAATATTATCATTATTACTTAGGCTATTTCCTTGAGAAGAAGAAGTATCTGTTTCTTCCCGCAATGGTGCCAGATAGCTTTTTAAGGCATTATTCAGCTGTTGTGAACCTGCATAGCTATTTGTTGCAGCATGAGATGAAGCATAATGGACCGTTTGCGGACTGCTAGCATTAAAATCACTGAGTAAATCGGTAGAAATTTGCACTTCCGGTTGTGGCGTATACGCATCTACCGCTTTATGCAGTTGAAATTGTTCCTGATAACGCGGTTGCGGCTGCAGCGCAGCAATCTGGTCTGCTTCATCCCTTTTCATGGCCGACGCCAGTTCTGCTGTGGCCGTTTGAAATTCCGACAATTTTTCTTTAGCAAAATGACGTACAAACTCATGTACTTCACGCTGGTTTAAAAAACGGATTTCATGTTTGGTTGGATGCACATTGACATCAATATTTTCAGGATCAACTTCTAAAAACAGCAAATAGGCAGGATGCTGATGACCATGCAGAATACCATCATAGGCCATACGCAAGGCATGTGAGATAGTTTTGTCCTTTACAATCCGGCCATTCACATACACATATTGCAAATCGGCCTGCGCACGCGCATCTGAGGGATGCCCCAACCATCCGGACAAGCGCATATTGATACTGTCAGCATCAATCCAGTAGGCATTTTCGGTAAATTGTCGGCCCAAAAGCTGTTGCACACGCTGGAAACGCAGCTCACCACTATCTGCAACCGGCAAATTCAAACGAATCGTGTTGTTATGTTCCAGGACAAAACGGATATCAAAATGAGTGAGTGCCAGACGACGAACGATTTCTTCAATGTGGCCAAATTCGGTGCCCTGTTTCTTTAAAAACTTGCGACGAGCCGGTACATTAAAGAATAGATCCTGTACCCGAATATGGGTGCCTTTTTGAGTAGCAACCGCTTGAATGTGCTGATGGTCAAAAGCGGTGCCGTTTACTTCAACCTGATAACCGACACCTTCATCATTTTGACTGCTGGTCAGGGTCAGGCGTGAAACCGCAGCAATCGATGCCAATGCTTCACCACGAAAACCCAAACTGACAATGGCCTGTAAATCATCTGCCGTTTGAATTTTACTGGTGGCGTGCCGCATGACTGCCAAGGCTAAATCGTCAGGATGAACCCCATGACCATTGTCAATGATTTCAATCAGGGTACTACCGCCTTGCTCAACACGAATAATAAGTTCAGTCGCACCCGCATCAATTGAATTTTCTAATAATTCTTTGACCACCGATGCTGGACGTTCAATCACCTCACCAGCAGCAATCTGGTTCGCCAGTGCAGGATTCAGGGTATGAATACGACGTTCACTTAAATCATCACGCATTGTTAAAATGACTCTCTAATGCTTGGTTTAATGCTGCAGATGAGAAACTTAAACTCGCAGTACGTGTCAGTTCATCTTCAGATTTTTCAATATTGATAATCAGGTCAGGCTGTGGAATTTCATCGCCACCTTTTGAAGGCCATTCAAATAAAAATAGCGCATTTGGGGTTTCTAAATAGTCGCGAATACCCATCAGTTCAAGTTCATAAGGATCATTTAAACGGTATAAATCGAAGTGAAAAATATCTTTTCCTTGGATATTATACGGTTCAACCAAGGTATAAGTCGGACTTTTTACCGCACCTTGATGTCCCAGACTTTGCAAAAAATAACGTGTCAGGGTGGTTTTCCCCGCACCTAAATCACCAATTAAATAAATTACACCCGTTGTAAAATGCTGCGCCAAAACCTGTGCTAAATTTTGGGTATCGTCTTCATTATTTAAAGCTAGATTAAATGAATACTGCATATTACTCACGACAAAATTCAAAAGAACAATTATGATAGCATCGCACCGCTTTATTGCCCATGCTCCCCCTTCCAAATATGAAACTTTTACTACATTTCATTGTAAATCGCATTAATTTCCATGCACAGCAGATTGATCTACGACACATCACATGACCAGCACTGAATTTATTCCGCCAATGATTGATGGCGTTAGCGCCAGTAAAGTTTTCCTGCCTAAAACCTCTCCTGCACCGAACAGTGTCTATCAATATCTATGTCTGCAGTTTCCGCATATTGAAGCTGCTGAATGGCAACAACGTTTTGCTGATGGTTTGATCTATGATGCTGCGGGCAATGTCTTAACGACTGATGCACCTTATATTGAAAATAGTCATGTGTTCTATTACCGCTTTTTAGCTCACGAAATACCGGTTCCTTTTGAACATGAAGTTTTGTTTGAAAATGAACATTTACTGGTGATCGATAAACCGCATTTTTTAACCATCAGCCCGACAGGACAATATGTGCAAGAAACCCTGTTGGTGCGATTAAAAAAACAGACTGGCAATGAATTTTTAACCCCGATTCATCGTTTAGACCGAGAAACTGCTGGTGTGGTTTTATTCTCCAAACAGGTTGCTAGTCGTGCAATTTATCAGGAGATGTTTGCCAAACGTGAGGTGAAAAAAACCTATCATGCCATTGCACCTTTTCATGCCAATTTAACATTTCCCTGTTATACCCGTTATCGAATGGAAAAAGGTGAACCCTTTTACACCATGCAAGTGACTGAAGGAAAAGTAAATAGTGAAACTGAAATCCATTTAATCGAACATGACGCAGCATGGGGGAAATATGAGTTGAGACCGATAACCGGAAAGCAGCATCAACTGCGGGTACACTTAAATAGCCTGGGAATTGCCATTAAAAATGATCCTTTTTATCCAGTCGTGCAACATAAAAGGGAAGATGATTTTTCTGCCCCGCTACAACTGTTAGCCAAACATATTGCATTTATTGACCCCCTTAGCAGGCAGCAAATGACTTTTTCATCTCATTTTGACCTGACATTGTAATATGCTTGTCATTACAAAATATTTTGGTAAATCTAGTGTATGAATATTGAAATTACATGAGATTTGATTAAAATAAATGCTGAAAAGTTAAGTAATTAGACGTATTTAAAAAATCATGAGAAAAACCGAAGTTTATCAAATACGACTTGATTCCCAAGAAAAAAAGCATGCTTTTGCAGTGTTTAAACAGTTGGGCATTACGCCAGCACAAGCAGTCCGACTGTTTTTTAAACAGGTTGTTTTAACAAAATCTATTCCATTTTCTATTGAAAATCAAAGTATTAACCTCGATCAACTGAATAGGATCCGAAAATTAAAACAGCAGCAACCCGAGTTGAATCTGCCAGTTGATCAAGCACTAAATGAAGATCAGGAATTTGCTCTAGACGATGACCATCTCGACCTTTTTGAAGAGCTGAATGCCATTTTGGGCGAAAGTGACAAAACTTAACAGTGTTGCATTTACAAACAAAATTTAGAAAAAATCTTATAAAAACTTAGGTATGCTTCATGCAAAGACAATAAAAAAGCATGGAGTATCGCATGATCGTAAGACGCGCCACTTTAGAAGATTTACATCCCCTTGCTGTTTTATTTGATGAATATCGCCAATTTTATGGTGCATCTTCCAATCTGGATTTATCTTATCAATTCTTAAAACAACGTTTTGAAAACCAGGAAAGTGTGATTTTTATTCACGTGAAAGATGATGTCTTTACCGGTTTTATTTTGCTGTATTTAGGTTTTTCTTCGGTGGCTTGTGCAATCTATTATATTCTGGATGATGTTTACGTCACCCCGACTTATCGTCGTCAGGGTTCCGCCAAACAGCTTATCGATACTGCCATTTTATTTGCACGGCATGAAAATGCGATCCGTATTAGCCTGGAAACTCAAAAGACCAATTATCAGTCACATCAGTTATATGAAAAAATGGGTTTTGTGAAAGATAACGAATTCCAAATTTATCACTGCTTCCTTAAATAGTCATACGTTGCTTCGCCAGTTCTACTTGTTCAATGCTTAAATAAATCCACTGCCCTTCTTCTAAATCAGTTAATTCCAGAGCACCAATTTGCTGGCGATGCAATCGTTCAACTTTGTTGCCCACCGCAGCCAACATACGCTTCACCTGATGGTAAACTCCTTGATGAATAGTTAGCTGCAATTCACTTTCCGCAAGCTGCATGACATCCGTTGCCGCAAAAATACCAGCTTCATTGCGCAATTCAACACCCTGCTCTAGCTGCCGAATTTGGTCTGCTGTTACAGGATCAGCTGTGTACATGCGATAGACTTTGGCCACATGTTTTTTAGGATGAGTTAAGGCTTGTAAAAATTGCCCATCATCCGTAAGTAACAACAGCCCACTGGTGTCTTGATCCAGACGACCTACACACTGCAAGCCGCGATTCATCAAGATATCATCAAATAAATCAAACACACTGAAATGGTGAGTGGCCTGATGTGAACACTCATAACCTTGCGGTTTATTTAAGGCAATATATACTTTTTCACGATAATCAAAACTTTCATCATAGACACTAAAAGTTAAATCATTTAAATCCAGTTTATGTTTTGGATTAGTGATCACTTCACCTTGAATGGCAATCGCTCCGTTTTTAATGAGCTGCTGGCAATATTTGCGTGAACCAAAGCCCTGCGATTGCAACATCTTTTCCAACAACATAGACCCAACCTTTTACTATCACGGAATGCGCATTCTATACTGAAATGAGGACGATTTTTATTGTTCCCGCTTTTTCAGGCAAATCTACTGTAAAAACCCTATACAATAGTGCTGATTTATAAATTTCTCCCTTTAAATAATGTCCCATCTAGATTTAAATCTTATCGTACTGCTGGTTTTACTGGCTTGCGGTATCTTTAGCCATAATAGTGCCGTTACCATTGCTGCGGGTGTACTGATCGTTTTTCGCATTACCCCACTCAGTGAATATTTCCCTTATTTGCAACAACATGGTTTAAATATTGGCATCATTATTTTAACCATTGGCGTACTGACTCCTATTGCCAGTGGCAAAATTCCGGGTGATGCTATTTTAAAATCCTTTATGAGCTGGAAATCCTTACTCGCCATCGCCATTGGTGTATTAGTGGCCTGGCTAGGTGGACGCGGAGTCAAACTGATGAGCAATCAGCCTGATGTGGTTGCAGGATTGCTGATTGGTACGGTTGCAGGTGTGGCTGTGTTACGTGGCGTTCCTGTCGGTCCTTTAATTGCCGCAGGGATATTGACCCTGTTTATTGGCTATTCATAAAAAAATGAGCCTAATAACTCACTAAAATCTAGACTTCATCCAGGTTGATCCAATGTTTTAAAGATGATCAACCATTGAGATGAATTTGTTTCTTTTCTCTTTTATTTTCATACATTTTTAAATCGGCACATTCCAGTAACTGTTCTAAACCCTGAGCATCTTCAGGATATACTGCCAAACCAATGCTTGCACCCATACTTAACTGGAAATTTTCAAATATAAAAGGTAAACCACAGGCTTGTTCAATACGATTCATCGCTGATTTTGCCAGTTCCTGATTAGCGATCGAGGTTAAAATCACGGCAAATTCATCGCCACCTAAACGTGCAACCAATGTCATCACCGCATTCAAATCCAGACCCAGCTTCGCAATAGCCGTTTGTGTCTGAATGACAGGACATGAGCTGCTTGGGGGAAGGTTGCTTAGATTTGAGCATAAATAGACCTGGAAAAGAGGCAATGGATTGTAAGAAAAAAAGCCAATGAATTTTATCCGAAACTGTATAGACAGTTTCCGCGTAATAGTTCTCATTTTAGTTATTTAATGTCATGTGATTAATTTTCTATTTTTGTTGATATCACTCAAAAATAAAGAACAGATAAGCTCATCATTGATCTCATCTGTTCCATTCAGCAGCTTCAATTTTTAAATTCAGTCAATCGTCGATCTATTCAGAATAATACTGATTACGCTTTTGAGAGAATTTTGCCAGTTGCTTTAAGAAACCTTCAAAGTAACTTTTCTCTTTCTCTTCAGTTCGATAACCCGCATACAAGGTACGGCGCAAACCGGTAGACGAGACACAATCCAAACGACGTGAAGTCACCCAGCCTTTTTGCTCATATTCATTCACCACCCAATCAGGCAATGCAGCAATACCCCGCCCACTGGCTACCAGTTGAATCAACATTTGAGTCAAGTCTGTCGTCCGTATTTGCTTGGGTTGAATGTTCGCTGGAATAAACAGTTTCGCCATGATATCCAGACGGTGCTTATCTACCGGATAAGTAATCAAGGTCTCATCTGCCAGTTCTTGCACAGTGATACGTTCTGCACGTACCAAAGGATGAGTATTAGATAATACCAAACGCGACTCATATTCAAATATCGGAAAATATTCAATGCCTTTCAAAGCAATCGGATCGGCCGTAATGAGCAAATCAAATTCGGCATTTTGCAAAAGCTCATGCGGATTGGCTTCAAAACCTGAAGCAAAGTCCAGGTCTACATCTGGATATTGTTGACGATATTGATTCAGCAAAGGCATTAACCAGTCAAAACAGCTATGACATTCTGACGAGAAAATAATGCGCCCAGTCTGCCCATGCACAATGCGTGTAATGTCTGTTTGGGTAATCTGGATTTGTGGCAATACATCATCTGCCAGTTTCAGTAAACGCTGTCCCACATTTGAAAACGTCACAGGACGACTACGGCGATTGACTACCTCTACCCCATACCAGTGATCCAGTTCTTTCAGCTGATGTGAAATAGCCGATGGCGTTAAACACAAATCATTGGCAGCAGCGACCAGTGAGCCATGCTCACGCAAGGCAGTTAAAGTTTTTAGATGACGAATCTCTAGCATGAGCAAGGGTCCAGCAAAACATCGTTTTGCCCTTGCGCAAGACTTACAGCTATGCTGAAAGTGCGAAGGACAACAAAAAGTAGCTTTGCCTGAGCGCAAGACGAGAAGCTATGCTTCGAGTAACAAGGTTTAGACAAAACATAAAATAAATAAAAAACCATGAATTCAACTTTATTCGCTCTATTTATTTGAAAAGCGAAAAACTCAATTCAGCAACCAAAAAGTGAATATTATTCAATATAGCATGTAATTAATTAGTTTGGTTCATGTTTTATTTTATTCGCTGATGTTTTCGACGAAAAGAATCTTATTTAGGAAAATATCATGTCCATTAGGTCGCATATTTTGGGTTATCCACGTGTTGGAGCAAAGCGTGAACTTAAATTTGCTAAGGAAAGCTACAGAAAAGGTGAAATCAGCAAAACCGAATTTTTAGCAAAAGCTCAAGCGGTTGAAGTCAGCAACTGGCTAGTCCAAATGAATGCAGGTCTTTCTTTTGTGACAGTTTAAAGCTGACTTTTCTGATTTATTGGCTTTAGTTGAACGTGCGAAAATCCTGAATCAAGCGATTAAAGTTATCATCCCTGATTTGCAGACTTTCTTTTACCTGTCGCACATTCGTGATGGCAAAACAACTAAAAAACAGCCTGTGAGTGTGATTCAGATCATGCAGAGATCAGTGTAGATAAAGCCAGCTTAAAATTTGTTGATCATTTGCTTCCAACCTATGCACAGCTTCTAGATGACCTACGTGCCCAAGGCGTGGAAGTAGTTCAGATTGATGAACCGATTTTGGTTTTAGATTTAGACCATAGAATTGCAAACTATATTTAAACGCTTTTGCAATGAGCTTCAACGTAAAGATAACTCCTTTTTAGGGGCTATTTTTAATCGCCAAACTAAGAGCTTATAAACAGCATCAATTAAGAAAAACGGTAATATTCCCCAGTACTACAGTCATAGAACGTTATACTTGAGCCGGAAATAGTGATCTCATAATAACTGGCATTTCCATAATGATAGCCTTCGTATTTTTTTATGCCTTTCTTCTTTAAACTGATAAATTCTTGGTGGCCATAATCATATAGATTAAACTCTCGACCGGTATTTTTACCTTCAAAAATCACGGATCTGTGATGATCAAAAAGTTTGGCTTCATGCTGATTCACATTACCACTGATTTGAGGGTAGACACTTTCTTTATAATCATAAATATTTGATTTATGATTACCAAATTCCAGCTTGGCGACCACTAAAGCTAAAGCTGCTCTCTGATACTGTTTCATAATTTTATCCTTTTTTATTTTTTTAATTCTCTTAAATAAATGAAAAAACCATCCTGTTTTTTTCTATTTTAAACACAGTTTAAATAATTTTTATTCATATACAACATAACAAACTTTTGTTTACATTAAAAATATTACTTTTTATAACTTTCTCTATGCAAATTTAAGTCATTTTTCCAACTTTTCCATACCCCCAAAAGCAGTAAATTACGGCTCTAAAATCAAGATTTTCTCATCTAAAAGACAAATCAAAAGAAAATAAGATATTCGCACTTAACTTTCTTTACCCGCCTCAATTTACATATATCTACGGCTAATTAATCCGGTAATTTTTCTCCACAATGTGGGCAATAGGCATATTGCTCACGTTCTTGTTTCAAAGCTTCTTCTCGCTGTTCGCGCAGCAACTGGAAAATAATATCGCGAGTTTGATGCGAAGTGAGCCCCACCTCTTTGCGAATAGCTTCTATTTTCTCCTGATCCCTCAATAAATCAATTTCCGAACTCTGTAATAACTCTCTAAACTTTAATTCCAGATTTTGCTTACGCTGTTCCAGTTCATGCGTCAGGCCAGTTGCCAAAATACCTGCCGGTAAAGCGGCCAGCCCCACGCCTAAAATGGTAATTAAGGCACCCAAAAAACGTCCCCAAGGAGTAATGGGCGTGACATCACCATAACCCACAGTGGTTAAAGTCACTACTGCCCACCACATTGAGGCAGGTATGGAGCTGAACTCTTCAGGTTGGGCACGACTTTCCACCACATAAATGCCTGCAGCAGCCATTACAATCATAATAATTAAAATAAAGATGACTGCCTGAAATGAGCCTTTTTCACGCTCAATCACCCGTAATAAAATTTGTAGAGAGACAAAATAACGTGTCAGCTTAAGCAGTCGCAACAACCGTAGAATTCTGAGGAAACGTAAATCCAGATGCACAAAGAAATTGATATAGGCGGGTAAGATCGCTAACAAATCAATAATGGCTCCACCGCTAATGATCCAGTTTAGCCGGTTTTTCCAGCCAGATTGAAAAGGATCTTTTTCCGCAACCGACCAAAATCTTAATAAATATTCAGCACTAAAAATAAAAATGGAAAAATGTTCAAATCCATCAAAGAACCATTGATAAGAAATATAGATATCATTGACTGACTCCAAGAGCACAGCAACAACATTTCCGATAATCAGTAAAATCAGAAAATAGTTTAGCCATCGGCTAAAAGTGGTTTCATAGTCTTCATTATGCAAATTATCATAAATGAATTTTCTAAGCGTAATCCATGCTGTAAGTGCCATAAGCCATGCATTTTATTCTGAATTTTAAGACTTCAGTTTAACCCAAGAGCCATCTTTAAGCATACAGCTCAAGATCATTTTACAAAATTTAGCCTATCCTTGGCAGCCCGTATTAATGGGAGCTTATTCCACAAAAAGTAAAGCTAGACGCACCTGATCATAGCCCATACGCGGACTGGTCGCTTCCACAATTGGGCGCAGCTTGATTGCGCCATCCTCACTAAAGTTTTCAGGGCTTTGTCGTTTCATCAAGCGTTTATAAATTTTCCGTACTTGCTCAACCACTTCATCACCGGGATGAGCCACAGAAATATCCAGACCTTGTTCTTTATGCAATTTCGCCAGATGATTAATAATGGTCGCCGGAGTCAAGCCACGCTCTACTGCAATATCCTGAATTTCATAGCCTTCTTCAAACAGTTCACGAGTTTCATCCAGGGTGGCCGTCGCATAATTGGTTTTACCGCCACTTTTGGCAATTTTCTTTTCGTTACGCTGAATTTCTGTTTCATTCAAGGTTCCGCCACAATGACGGATAAAAGCTTTGTGCTGAGGTGTTAAATCAATCGACTCGAAATGATTTTCCGCTTCTTCAGACAGTTCCTGAAAACGGCGATCGGCCTTAATAGCCAAACTGTCCAGCTCCAAAGCCTGTTCATTCATGCCCAGCAGTTTTAAGCCACTTAATGCTTTTAAACGCGATAAAGCGACATAGCCCTGACCTTTCTCAAAGGTATGGGCCAGGTTGATTTCAGCCGTTTCCAGAGTCATGCCTTGTGACTTATGAATAGTAATGGCCCAAGCCAGACGTAAGGGAATTTGCTGAAAACTGGCAATGGTTTTACCGGCATCATTATCTACCGACCAGGTTTCAGGCTCCACCACCAGTACCGTACCATCCGTCAATTTTACTTTCGGCAAAATGCCATGTTCATCATCTTCTTCAAAGCCAATCACCTCACCCAAACTGCCGTTGATATAGCCCATATCAAAGTTGTTTTTCACAAACATCACTTTGGCATTTTTCTTTAAAGTCAGGTTTTCAGGCGCACGAACGGATGATTTCAAGGTTTCAATCAGCTTGTCATTACCATCACAAACGGCGTCAAACTGCTTGCTTTCAGCATCAATAGCATTGAGATGTTTAAAGTTGATGCTATCCACATCCATATTGTGGGTATATAAACGGGTAAAGGTTTGCCCCACATCTTGCTGGCGGGTTTGTTCTAAAGCCTGAAGATGTTCAGCTGTAATACTCTGGCTGCGAATGGCGTTTAAAATGTCATTTAAATAATCATTACCCTGACGGTGCTGTTCGGTCAGATAACAGACCCGGAATTTTGCTTCCACCCAGGCATCGGACATAAAGCAGAATTTATCCCGATTGCGTTCGTCATTTTTACCTACAGGCGGCAACTGGAAAAAGTCACCCGCGACAATCACCTGAATCCCGCCAAAGGCTTCATCGCTTTCTTTAAAATATTTTAAAACCTGATTGACCAGATTGAGCTGCTTGGCATGCAGCATGGAAATTTCATCAATAATCAGCACCTGGGCATTTTCCAAATGCTCTTTCAGATACTTGCGCTCTTTCATGTTTTTCAGGTCAGCATCACCCAAAAAATCTTTAATGCCAATGCCTGCCCAGGTATGAATGGTCATGCCGTTCATATGGGTGGCTGCAATCCCTGTAGATGCCGTGATGGCCACTGGCACTTTACGGGCTTTCAGATAATTGATGTACTGATTGAGTGTATAGGTTTTCCCTGCACCGGCCGAGCCTGTTAAAAAGACATTTTCGCCCGCTTTCAAAAGCTTGAGTGCAGTTTCTTGTTTCATAAGACCTATAACCATAAATTAACGGCTATAGCCTACCGATTTTTTCGCTAAAAGTTAAGCCTAGAAAAAAGTTTAGCGACAGCAACTGTCACTTAAACGGCGCAAACTGACTATTTAACCAGGAGATAAATTGCAGCGCGATATTCACAAAAAGATATTCGGTTTTTTTATTATGCGGATATTCCAGCTGGTCATAGATCAGCTGTCCGTCACGTAAATAACAACCTAAAGTCATATGCAACTTGCCGGTTTGTGAGACCATATGAAAAGCCACATATTCTCTTTCAATAATCCGCTGGGCATAACTAGCTGCCAGACAATTTTGGCATCTTTGCGATTCTTCAATAAGCCGGTCCAGGCCTGCCAGTTCTTCAAAATTCCAGCTTGAAAATTGCATGACTTTTTCCGGCATCATCGGTTGCCATACCGACACCGTATAATTTTTCTTTAACTGGCTCATGATTTCTTGTTTCTGGATCTGAGCATGCCAATCCGTAGCCTGATGATAAAACCCGATCCAGCTGGTATTTTTTGCTACAGGCTGATTATCCTTAAAAAATTCAACCAGATAATCCCGAACATAGGAATCAAACACCGACACCCGGATATTTCGACCACGCAAATAAAAGACCTGACGAAACTCATCCAGCTGCATTTTATAGCGCTGTAATACCGTATAAAATTCACGATTTTGATGGGTTTCCGGCCGGATATAAGCCATTAAATCATCGCCAAAAACCTGGGTGATTTTGTGCAGGTATAACATATAGGCCTGCATGGCCCGACTTAAACGCAAATAGATTTTCTTGACTGTTTGCTCATTGCCTTTGCTGACATTCCACATTAATTCCATCCATTCATCCAGATATAAAATGGACGGACTGATGGCAATGCGCTGATCATCCAGAGCTTGGTACTGCCCTTTAAGCACCACACTATGATTATATTCATGCTCAAACCAGGCTTCCTGCATGGCAAAATAATGACAGCTATGAATAAACATGCGTGCCGAACAATGCTGAAAATACTGTAAAGTTGCCAGAATCACTTGCGGATGAACCTGACTGCTGTCAATAAAACTCAAAGCCGTGACCGCAACCCGGACACTACTCTGTTGTATATTGCGACTCAGCCAGTCCAGTACCTCAGCAGACTGTTTAAACAGCCAGTTTGCTGCACGTGGATAATCAAATAAGGGCAATTTTGCGACTTTCTTTTGCCAGACCCCAGTCGAGCTGTGCAGAAAATTGTGTTTTGAGAGCAAATCATCTCGCTGCCAAAGTTCACGCCGCATTAAACGCACAAAGCCCAGCAAGGCAGATTGTTCTTGAGCATGCCGATAGAGTAAATGGATATCATCCTGATGTTCCATTAACTCATGCAAGTTAAAGCGTTCTTCAAATGACAGCGCCATAATGCGATACATGGCCGCAGGTAAATACTGGGCTGCACTAAAACAAAACTCATCCAGTGCTTCCATTAAAGGTTGCAAAGGTAGAAATTCATCTCCATAGACTTTTTGAATGGAACAAATCTCTTGCAGCAACTGGATGAGCGTTTCAGGCAAGGCCGTTTTATTCACGACATAATCTGTCAAAACAGCAAAAGAATAGATATTTGCTTTCATCATCAGCTGATCAATAATTTCAGCTTCAAACAATGAAAGATTTTTCAAATAAGTACTCACCCGCTCAGCACCATGCACCCACAAATACACCTGATCAAGCAATAGCTGTCGCAACTGTTGGGCTTTTTGTCGCAGATAGAGAGAATGTTGTGGCTTTAAATCATTGGTAAGAAAATACAGATCATGCAGGATGAATTCTTCTAGTAATTCAGCTTTTTGTCCCAGATAAGTAAAATCACAGTGCAAAATACTTTTCCGCCCAGACTCAGGTGCATGAAATTGCAACTGAAACAGACCATTGGCGACTTGTACGACATGCCGCTCCTGATCGATACGAAACATATTTTGCGCATTCAGCCCACCTACAATATTGAGCTGATCTTGAAAAATTTTATTTAGACTTTTAGAAATTCTGAGTAGCGGTTTCGCAATCCCTTGATCTTGAAGTATTAAACGATCCTGTTCCATACTCGCCTCAAATTAAATGACCATCCTAGGATGAATTTAATAATGTAATGAAGATAATGTATGCCTAGTTCGGAATTTAATCAAATTTTCCCGAGAAATTGCTAAAGCTTAATGATTGGATCATGCTTTTATAAAATAAATATAAGCTAAGTTTACTCAAACTTTTCCAGCTTCACGTTGTTGTTTCAAATATTCTAAACCCGCGTAAATTTGTTTCTGGAGCTGATCGCGAAAATCCTTTAATTGTTTAGTATTTTCGATATGCATTAAGTTTTGTCGTGGCATAAATTGAAAATAAAAAGGCAGACGCTTCGGGATAATACTTTTAGGCAAAGATGGAATAACATCACCATGGCGTAACAATTTATCTAGTTGTGGCAGCTTTAATATTTTTTGAAACCAGGAACTTTCAATAATCCGATTGGCATCAAACCCCAGCTCAAAGACTTCATCGCCACCTAAAGCCGCAAAAGGGACAATATCATAGTTAAACTCCTGCGCCAGTTTTAAAAAACCATAACGCTGTTTCCAGATCAGCTGATAGGCCTCACCCTTTCTTTTTAAAACTTCCCGCCCGCCTCCGGGAAAGACCAGAATCGAATAACCTTGCTGCATCGCTGCACGAATATATGCTTTTTCACCTTCGACAGCACCGAATTTCTTAAACAGGGTACGCCAGCCAGGCAAATAAAAATGGCCATGATCAGCAACACTGACCACAGCCACTTTATGGTGATTATATAAATAATCAATCAGGATCGGTGAATCAAACACCCCATATAGGGTGTGATTCCCGACATACATTGCAGGTTTGGTAGCATCAATGTGTTCAGCCCCTAAAAAGGTGGGGGTGAAATACAGTTTGGACAACGCACTGAGGCATTTAATCCATCTGGCATCATGCTCAACCTGCAATAGATGATTCCTTATGCTACAACGTGTTTTTGTACCAGAACCGAACCAACAGAATAACCCGCACCGAATGAGCAAAGCAGACCATATTCACCATCATTCACTTCATGTGCAGTACGGTGTAATGCAATGATCACACCTGCAGAAGAGGTATTGGCAAACTCATCCAGAATAATAGGTACTAGCGCACGGTCAGCATCTTTACCGACTACATATTTCAAGATCAGGTCATTCATGCTGGCATTGGCTTGGTGCAACCAGAAACGTTTCACGTTGCTTGGTGCAATGTTGTTTTTCTCAAGCTGTTTGGTAATGATTTTCGCAACCAGCGGACACACTTCTTTAAACACTTTACGACCATCCTGACGGAACAGTTTGTCATCCACAACCGCATCTTCACTACGATTTAAGTAACCGAAGTTGTTACGGATGTTGTTTGAAAATTGCGTGAACAAGTGTGTATCTAAAATGTCAAAACCGGTTTTAGTGGTCGTATCTTCAATAATAGATGCTGTCGCCACATCACCAAAAATAAAGTGGCAGTCACGTGAACGGAAATCGGTATGGCCAGAGGTAATTTCCACATTGACCAATAATACACGGCGTGCACCGCTTCTGATTGCATCCGCAGCCTGTTTTAAACCAAAGGTTGCAGCAGAGCAGGCAACGTTCATGTCATAGGCATAGCCTTGAATGCCCAAAGCGGTTTGGATTTCAATTGAAACAGCCGGATAAGCACGCTGAATGTTTGAACATGAAAGGATCACAACGTCGATATCTTCAGCTGTAACCCCTGCATTTTCCATCGCCTGTTTAGCAGCAATCACACCCCATTCAGCTTGAATGGAAAGTTCATCATTGCTACGTTCACGTAAACGTGGATATAGACGCTTCGGATCAAGGATACCTGATTTTTCAGCAACATAGCGACTTTTAACACCGGATGCCTTTTCAATAAATTCTGCATCTGAACCGCGAAGTGCTTCGATTTCACCAGCAGCGATTTTGTCAGCATTGTCGTGGTTAAACTGTTCCACATAAGCATTTAAACTTGCAACTAATTCTTCATTGCTAATGGATTCTTCTGGGTGATAAAGACCGGTACCGGTAATACGAATGCCCATGTAAAACTCCCGTTAATTTTGCGCTCTGTTAATTAATGCCCAATTGATTCCATACTTTTTGCAGGCGGGTTGGAGAAACCGGCATTTTTGTTTTCATTGGCTGTGAAAACAAGGAAATACGAAATTCTTCGACCATAAAGTACAAATCTTTCAGGCGAGCGTCATTTTTAAACTTAAACAATTTTTCCATCCATGGGTCAACTTGCTCAATGGCAGAATTATCCCTTTGCAGGTTATTTGGCAAGCGTTCTAAACGCAAGACCAAAGCCTTTAAATAGCGTGGAAATTCCTGCCATATATCGGAAGACTTGACATACACACAGTTGGAAAGACTCATTAAATCAAGCTGATCTTCAAGATCATCAATATTTTTTCCAAAGATAGAATCGTCTAAAACCAATAATTTTCGACGGATATCCTGCCATTGGATATAAATATCGCTCAATATAGATAATGCCACTTGACCATGCGTTAGGAAAGATTTTTTTACATTTAAAAGCAAGTTTTGAAACTCTTCAGCATTGACAGGAATCTCATTTATTGTTATCTGAAGGGTGGCATAAACTAACATTTGCTCCAGTTGAGCCTTATCGCCCAAAGGTGAATAGGCCAAAGCCAGCGGTTTGGAAATCTGTTTTTTCAGCTGACGTACCAGATCGCCGAGCTGCATATACACTAGGCGAATCACACCTTCCCGGTGCTGTTTAATCGCTTCAGCCTGATCATTGAAGGTCTGAATCACCACACCAGATTCGTCTTTGGCATCTAGCTCTGAAAATGCTTTGGTCGGGACCATCGCCTGATATTGCTTTACGACGACACCAGTCACTTTTTGTGAAGCTTCAAAAGTGAAATTTTCAGGGAAAGTTTTAAACTCGCCTTTTAACTGTTTGACTGGACTATGGGTTTCGGTTCGGCAACGGGCTTTCAGTTCAGACAGATCACGGCCTTTTTCAATCACCCGACCTTTTTCATCAATGACTTTAATGAACGGCAGCAAATACTGATCGACCCGTTCAAAAGAAAAGTCTTTTTCAGTAATTTGTTCACCGCGTAGTTGAAAGGCCAAAAACTTGAAAATATGTTCACGCAAATTGACTGCATCTATTGCTTTCATCAGTTTGCGTGCAGTATCTGGAATTGGTACCAAGTTACGTCGCTTATCCTTAGGCAGAGATTTCAGTAAGGCTTCAATCAAATCCTCACGCCATCCCGGTATGCCCCATGACCAGATATTTTCATCGACCTGTGGTAAGGCCTGTAGCGGAATTTTAACCGTCGCCCCATCTTCATCATGGCTTGGATCAAAACGGTAACTCGCCGCCAGACGTAATGTACCATTATGCAAATAATCAGGAAATTGCTGCGTGGTCGGACGATCATTCATCCACAGCGCATCATCTTCAACAAATAAATAGCGCGGATTTTGCGGCTCAATCGTCGCTCGCCAGTCTTCAAAACTGCGTCGGCTAGCAACCTCTTCAGGCACTTTGGATGCATAGAATTGATAAATGGTTTCTTCATCCACCACCAGATCACGGCGACGCAGCTTATCTTCTACCCGTTCCACTTCTTCCAGCTTAAGTAAATTATGCTTTAAAAATGGCGGCATAATGCCGAGATTACCTGTAGTTAAGGCATCACGCAGGAAGATTTCATGCGCTGCCGGCTGATCGACTTTTTCATAGTTCATCAAACGCTTCGGTTCAATGATCAAGCCAAACAGGGAAATCTGGTCATAGGCATTCACCACACCTGCTTTTTTCGACCAGTGCGGCTCAAAATAGTGATGCTTGAGCAGGTCACGTGCAGCGAGCAAAATCCATTCCGGTTCAATCTTCGCCAAGGTACGCAAATATACTTGCGAGGTTTCCACCATCTCAAAAGCCATGACCCAAGGGGTATTGGTTTTATGCAAGGTCGATGCCGGGAAAATACGTGCTTTTTGCTGACGAACTGCCATAAACACATTGCGCTCATCAGTCTTGTTGGCAATAAACGAAAGCAGGCCGGTCAATAAAGCACGGTGCAAGTTTTCATAACTGGCTTTTTTATCATTAAAAGAAAGTTTTAAACCTTGAGCCAGTTCAAAAAGCTGTTCATGGGTTTTCTTCCACTCACGTAAACGTAACCAGCTTAGGAAATGATTGCGTGCAAAAGTACGACGCTTGTTTTCATTCATCGAGGCACGGTTAGCTTGCAAGGTTTCCCATAACTTGATGTAGAACAAAAAGTCAGAGTCACCTTCTTTAAATAAGGCATGCTTCTGGTCAGCTTGCATCTGTTTATCGGCAGGACGTTCTCGTGGGTCCTGTACAGCCAAAGCTGCGACAATAATCAGGACTTCATTGAGCACACCAAAATGCGCGCCGCCTAAAATCATACGTGCCAAACGAGGGTCGATTGGCATCTTCGCCATTTGCTGACCGACTTTTGTCAGTTCTGATTTCTTTTCGTTTAAAGCACCCAGTTCAATCAACAACTTACGGCCATCATTGACCAAGCGATGATCTGGTGGCTCAATAAAATCAAAACTTTCCAGACTGCCCAGATTCAGGCTTTCCATCTGTAAAATGACCGATGCCAGATTGGTCCGTTTAATCTCGGGTTCGGTAAATTCAGGCCGGCTCTGGAAATCTTCTTCAGAATACAAGCGGATACAGACACCCGGCGCAATACGTCCACAACGACCTTTACGCTGATTGGCCGCCGCTTGAGATACCGCCTCAATCGGTAAACGCTGCACCCGTGAACGGTAGCTATAACGTGAGATACGGGCAAAACCGCTGTCAATCACATAGCGGATATTTGGCACAGTGAGTGCCGTTTCAGCTACGTTGGTAGCAATAATAATGCGTCGTCCACTACCGCCAGGACTGAAAATCTTTTGCTGTTCCGCTATCGCTAAACGTGCATATAAGGGCAAAATTTCGGTATGTCGTGGACCGTGCTTTTGCAGGGTTTCCTGCAGTTCACGAATTTCCTGTTCGGTACTGGCAAAGATCAGGATATCGGCATGTTCAGGATGACCTTTTTGCTGTGCATCGGCAAAGCATTCCTCCACCGCCTGAACCACGGCACGCGGCAAGTTTTCTTCAAAGTCATCAAATTCATCATCATCACTACCGCCAATACTCATTTCTGAAATTGGGCGATAACGCACTTCTACCGGATAACTGCGGCCTTCCACTTCAAAGACAGGTGCACCATTAAAGTAATTGCTAAAACGGTTTACATCGAGCGTTGCGGAGGTAATGATGACTTTTAAGTCTTTACGACGTGGCAAGAGCTGTTTTAAATAGCCCATGATGAAGTCGATGTTCAATGAACGTTCATGTGCTTCATCAATAATAATGGTGTCGTATTTGGTCAAATAGCGATCATTAGCCAGTTCAGCTAGCAAAATACCGTCCGTCATCAAACGAACTATCGAGTCTTGCGACCCCTGTTCGTTAAAACGAATTTTAAAACCGATGGATTCACCCAGCTTCTCGCCCACTTCTTCGGCAATACGCTGCGATACGCTACGCGCAGCCAGTCGTCGTGGCTGGGTATGACCAATCATTCCGGTTAAACCGCGACCGGCCAGCATGGCAATTTGCGGTAATTGTGTGGTTTTACCGGAACCGGTTTCCCCGGCCACAATAATCACCTGATGCTGTTGAATGGCTTCAATCAGCTTGTCTTTATATTGGGTAACCGGAAGATCTTGATTGAGTTTGATGTTCGGGACACGCGACAGACGCTCTCGAACTTTGTGATTCGATTTTTCTAATAATTCTTGATAGTGTTTTTCATTGGCATCTTTACCTTTGCGTAGCCGATTTAAACGATGACGGTCACGTGCCATGACCCATTGATCTACATTTAAATGACTTAACACAGATAATCTATCCCAAAACAAAAAATTGAACTGAGTATTTTACGCTGTAACGCTCTCGAGAGAAAGGCAAGCAAATGTTTATTCATACCGTTTGAGCTAAAGAATATTCAAAATCATGCAAAATAGATCACCCGTAAAGCTAAATCACCAGCTTATATTCTTTAATGAAGCTCAAATACATCATCTTAGGATGATGACTTAGCGCAACAATAATTCATTCTAGAAAAAGAAATTTAATTTAAGAAAAATTTACCCTTGAATTTTAGGCCCGTAACCTTCATGTTCTTAGGCAAGCTGAAGAGCTGATATTTTGTCATTCAATAATCATCTTTAAATGATTGAATAGATAAAGAATCAGATTTGGTGAAATTGTAGGCTTTATATTAGTTAATTCGGTTTTTCCGATTTCAATAATGTAAAAATACTGTTTCAGCAATAAGAAAAAATTCGCTATCCTTTTGGAAATCAAATACAAACCTCAATCATGGAGACAATGATGAGCTTAATTAATACAGAAGTTAAACCATTTAAAGCAACTGCATTCCAAAATGGTCAATTTATCGAAGTAACTGAAGCTGATCTTAAAGGCAAATGGTCTGTAGTATTCTTCTACCCAGCTGACTTCACTTTTGTTTGCCCAACTGAACTTGGTGACCTTGCAGACAACTACGCTGAATTCCAAAAATTGGGCGTTGAAATCTATTCAGTTTCTACTGACACTCACTTCACGCACAAAGCTTGGCACGATTCTTCAGAAGAAATCAAAAAAATCCAATACGTAATGGTTGGTGATGCTAACTGGACACTTGCTAAAAACTTTGACGTATTAATCGAATCTGCTGGTCTTGCTGACCGTGGTACTTTCGTTATCGATCCTGAAGGTAAAATCCAGATCGTTGAAATCAACGCTGGTGGTGTTGGCCGTGATGCTCAAGAACTTCTTCGTAAAGTTAAAGCAGCTCAATACGTTCACGCTCACCCAGGCGAAGTTTGCCCAGCTAAATGGAAAGAAGGCGACGCTACTTTAGCTCCTTCAATCGACCTAGTTGGTAAAATCTAATCTGTATTAGATTGAACTGATGTAAAAACCACGCTCTTTAGCGTGGTTTTTTCTTTTTTAAATTTTAAATAAGATTACTATTTCAAATATCTTTAATCTTTAGTACTTTCTATACTGTCAGCATAATTCGATTTATATTTTTACTTCAGTGATAAAAAGCAGAATACCGTACTGCCCTATTCTTCGAATACAAAAAAGTTAGCTATCAAAAATTTATCCATGTAGTACATTTATTTTTATTATGCTTTGTCACTTTTTATTGTAATGTAGGTCTTATACAGGTTTGTGACGAATGTTTTTCAATTCTGCCTTACAGCGCACAACCTATATATCTTAAGCCAAGTGACAGACAAAATTTGAGAAATATAATATAAAAAAGGAGTGCTTATGGGATCAATACTTACTGTAACTTCTTACACTTACAGTTCTTCATCACGTTATCTTAAAATTTTTTATAATAATGGTTCAGCAGAACTGTACCACCCAGTCCCGGAATTTATTTATAACAACCTGCTCCGATGTCATGACAAAGCCGCTTTTGTACATAAATATTTAGAATATGATTTACATTTTACCCGTATTTCTATTGCTTAAAAAAATCAGGGCTATGCCCTGATTTACCTATATGTTTATTCATAGAACTTTTATTTATAGCAAATCATAAATAAACCGGCACCCATAGACAGGGTTGTGCTCATAAAGCGCTCATCATTTTTCACCAGTGCAATAAATTGTTTAACTTCTGCTGCATGTGATATGACATTGTCGACGAACAAGACCCCATTTTTTGGATGCAGCATATGCTGCAAATACTGCCAATAACCTTCATAAGCATCACGCTCAGCATCCAGTAAAATAAAGTCATATTGTTGCTGTGCGGCATTTTGAAGAAATTGTTCAGCATCCCCTACCCAGAAATCAATCCGCTCACTCAATTGTAATTCTTGAGCATATTGCTGAGCTTTCCGGGAACGTGCCGGATCAATTTCTAAAGTAGTGATATGACCTTGTGAAGTCTGCGCTGCATTTGCCAGCCATAAAGTTGAATATCCGGTTGACGTTCCTATCTCCAGAATAGCTTTGGATTGCTGCATGCGTACTTGCATGGCTAAAAATAAGGCGGACTCCGGCTCGATATTTCGATAACGCTGAATACGGTCTTTTTGTAAGGCATCAAATTTAATGAAACTTTGATACAATTCCTGCATCCGTTTCTGAAATGTCTCACTCATGCTCATCGCAGCTATTCCTATTTTATTATTCTGTTGAGTCTAGCGTTTATCGATGCCTTTAATCTAGTTCATGAAGTTTCTTGAATTAATTTAAATCGTGGAACGACTTCATCATTCTCGAGTGTTACCGTTTCTTGAAACATTGCTAAAGGACGTACCCACATTGAATAATCACCATATAAACATTGATACACCACCAGTTTCTCTGCTGTTTCGCTATGGGTAGCGACATGAAAAACCTGATATAAATTGCCTTTATAGTGTTGATAAATACCGGATTTCAGTTGCATTTTTATAACCTTGTTAAAGCATGTTGCCATCATAATCAAAATTAGCAAGAAGTATGCAGCAATTTATAAAAAATACTTAAATTTCTCTTTAATACTTGAATATTCACATTAAACCATCATCTACTTAGCATATATTTTTTGTAAAAAACATTAATCTATTAAACCGATTATTTTTATAAAAATGAAATGTTTTACCAATTTATAATTTTACCTTACTATAGCTTTATTAAATAAGCATTTACTCCCTTGGAGACGTTAGCCATGTTAGACCAAAATACTTCAGCTCAATTAAAAACCTTACTTGAACGCCTTGAAGGCCCGATTGAAATCGTTGCAACTTTGAACGGTACAGATAAGTCGGACAAGATCAAAGAACTGGTGACTGAAGTTGCAGCTTTGTCTGATTTAGTGACTGCACGTTTTGACGGTACAAATAGCCGTGCACCTAGCTTTGGTATTGCAAAAGCAGGTGAAGAACCGCGTGTATTCTTCGCAGGCTTGCCGATGGGCCACGAATTCACCTCTTTGATTTTGGCATTACTACAAACTTCTGGTTATGCCCCGAAAGTATCGGATGAAGTACTTGCAAGCATTAAAGGTCTTGGTCTTAAAGCGGACTTCGATGTCTTTGTATCATTAAGCTGCCATAACTGCCCTGACGTGGTTCAAGCCTTGAACCTGATCGCAATCTATAACCCGGGCACCACGGCTACCATGATTGACGGAGCATTCTTCCAGGAGGAAGTTGAAGAACGCAAAATCATGGCAGTTCCCATGGTGTTCCAGGACGGCAACCACATCGGTCAGGGCCGTATGACCCTGGAAGAGATCATTGCCAAACTGGACAGCAACTCGGCAGCCAAAGATGCGGAGAAACTGAATGCCAAAGAGGCCTTTGATGTGCTGGTGATTGGTGGTGGTCCTGCAGGGAATACTTCTGCTATCTATGCCGCGCGTAAAGGGATTAAAACTGGGATCGTGGCGGAACGCTTTGGCGGTCAGGTGATGGATACCATGGACATTGAAAACTATACCTCGGTGCAGAAAACCCAGGGTCCTAAATTTGCTGCCGAGATGGAAGCGCATGTACGTGCCTATGATGTCGACATCATGAACCTGCAAAAAGTCGCTGCAATTAAAGGTGCAGATGAAACCGCCAATGGTCTGGTGGAAGTGACACTGGAAAATGGTGCCAAGTTAGAGTCTAAAACCATCATTCTGTCGACCGGTGCACGCTGGAGAGAGATGAACGTTCCGGGTGAGCAAGAGTATAAAACCCGTGGTGTGGCGTACTGCCCGCACTGTGATGGTCCATTGTTCAAAGGCAAACGTGTTGCGGTGATCGGTGGTGGTAACTCGGGTGTGGAAGCCGCGATTGACCTGGCCGGGATTGTGGAGCATGTAACTTTAGTTGAGTTCGATACCAAACTGCGTGCCGATCAGGTGCTGCAAGACAAACTCAACAGCTTGCCAAACACTACTGTAATCAAGAATGCCTTATCGACTGAAGTGGTGGGTGACGGTTCACAAGTCACTGCACTGAAATACAAAGACCGTGCAACGGATGAGGAACATACAGTTGAATTGGCCGGGATCTTCGTACAAATTGGTTTGTTGCCAAACACCGACTTCCTGAAAGCGTCAAAAGTGGAGTTGTCTAACCGTGGCGAGATCGTGATTAACGACCGCAATGAAACCAATGTCAAAGGTGTATTTGCTGCCGGTGACTGTACTACTGTGCCGTACAAGCAAATCATCATTGCCACCGGTGAAGGTGCCAAAGCATCACTGTCTGCTTTTGATTACATTATCCGTAATGACTAATCATCTCAATTAGAAAGCATCATTCTTTTAATCAGGCTTATATCACTGCTTCAGTGGTATAAGCCTTTTTTTTCACTCATTTTTTCATAAAAAATAATTACATTTAATTAACAATTTTAGCTCATTATTTGTGCATTTTTTTAGTTATATTCAAAAATACCCCTATTTAGGTGGGTGCCACAATTAGAAGGAAATGAAAATGAATAAATTGCTTATTGCTTTAGGTCTTGCTGCTACCGTTGTTTTAGTTGGTTGTAATAAAGAGAAAGCACCTGAAACAGGTGCAACCACTGGTGAACATCTTGAAAATGCAGCCAATCAAGCAAGTCATGATATTTCTGATGCCACAAAGGAAGCTGAAGCTAAAACTAAAGCTGCTGCTGATGAAGCAACCTCTAAAATTGAGGCAGCAGGTGATGAAGCTGCTGCTAAAACTGAAGCCGCAGCAAAAGATGTTAAAGATGCAGCCAAAGAAGCCACTGCAAAAACTGCCGGTGCTGTGGAAGAAGGTGCTTCTAACGTGAAAGAAAGAGCTCAACAATAATGTGAATCGTTGAAATAAAAAGGCTCCTTTAAAATGGAGCCTTTTTTTATTGATTAATCTTGCTTTTTTTTACTGACATTTCTTTTATGGTAATTGTAATAAATTCTGGAAAAACATTATGTTCAGAGAACAGGTTGGCTACGTGCTGCAGTGCTCGGTGCCAATGATGGAATCATTTCCGTGACCAGCCTCATTATGGGGATGGCTGCCAGTGGTATCTTCGCATACTTTACTGATTACCTGCATCGCCGGACTCATTTCAGGTGCCAACTCCGTGGCAGCAGGTGAATATATTTCTTTCAAATCTCAAGTCGATATTGAAGAAGTTGATTTGACGATGGAAGCACGTGAACTTCGGCATCATCCTCAGTATAAATTAATAGAATTGACGCAAATTTATATTCAGCGTGGTTTAACACCTGAGCTGCTACATAAAATCGCAGTACAGCTCCTTGCCAACAATGCCCTGGAAGCAAATGTACGGGATGAAATTGGCATTCACGAAAATACCGCAGCAAATTCCTTACAGGCAGCAGCTTCCTCTGCCCTTGCATTTTCTGTGGGTGCATTATTTCCCATGCTTTCCATTTTGGTCAGTCCCGAACAATACATCTCTATGGTCGTGATGATTGTAGGTATTTTATCCTTGGCTGCTTTAGGTGCTTTATCGGATTATTTTGCAGGTACATCTAAAATTAAGGGAAGTTTACGCGTCACCATTTGGGGAATTATTGCCATGGGCTTTGCAAGCTGAATCGGCTCATTATTTGATGTCAGCCCAATGTGATTTATTATTTTTACAAATATACTTAATAAGATATTTAAAATTATAAACCCGATAATCTATCGATTTAAATTATATTATGCGTGAATAATACATTAAAATATTCCGACTAATTTAGTTGTTTTTTATTTCCTAATGTCTATTATTGCTGCACAATCCAACCGATCTAACCTGTCAGTTTGGGTTGCTCTTTTTCTTTTGTTTGTCGGTACAGTGGGTGCCTATCAAATTGTGGGGCTGAATCAAGCCTTGTTGTTTTTGGTGGGCGGTGCCTTGGGCATGACCTTGTATCATGCATCTTTTGGTTTTACCTCAAGCTGGCGTGTTTTTATCAAGGAACGTCGTGGTCGTGGCTTACGTGCCCAAATGATCATGCTGGCACTTGCAGTATTGCTATTCTTCCCCGCCTTAGGCGCCGGTGAGCTATTTGGCAATCCTGTTAAAGGCAATGTCAACCCTGTTTCCATGTCTGTGATGATTGGTGCTTTTATCTTTGGTATAGGCATGCAACTGGGCGGCGGCTGTGCGTCAGGTACACTTTACACCGTAGGTGGTGGTAGTGCACGCATGATTGTGACCCTGATTTTCTTCTGCTTAGGTTCTTTAATTGCCACTACGCATTTAGACTGGTGGTTTAATCTGCCGCATCTTGAACCGATTTCGATTGTGTCAAGTTTAGGCGTGATCCCTGCGCTTATCGTCAGCTTTGTGCTGTTCGCTGCGATTGCTCTTGCAACCATCTTTTTTGAGAAAAAGCATCATGGTTCACTGGAAGTAGAACCCAAAGCTCAAACTCAAGGTTTTAAACGCTTCATAAGTGGTCCATGGCCACTCATTTGGGGCGGTATCATTCTGACCCTGCTCAACTTTGCCACACTCGCTTTGGCTGGTCGTCCCTGGGGTGTGACTTCTGCACTTGCAGTTTGGGCTGCAAAAACTGCCAGCTTTGCCGGCGTAGATGTGGCTTCTTGGGCCTATTGGCAACAACCTGCCAACGCCAAAGCTTTAGCCAATTCATTGTGGTTCGATATTACCTCAATGATGAATTTCGGCATTATGCTCGGTGCATTATTGGCGGCCAGCCTTGCTGGTAAGTTTGCGCCAAATCTCAACATTCCAAAACGCTCACTCATTGCTGCGGTGCTTGGTGGTTTATTACTTGGATACGGTGCACGTCTGGCATATGGCTGTAATATCGGTGCTTACTTCAGCGGTATTGCTTCAGGTAGTTTGCATGGCTGGTTATGGTTGATCTTTGCCTTCATTGGTAACGGTATTGGCGTGAAACTTCGTCCCATTTTCTTTCCGGGCGAACGACCACAAGCTGAAAAATTAACCGGCTGTTAAATCCAGATTTCAGCGTATAAAAAGCCCATCAAGTGATGGGCTTTTTTTATGTATGCTATTTTTAATTTAATGCAGCGCTGCTTTTAAATTACAGCCAAAACCCATAATTTCTTGTGCCTGACGGTATGAAGTATAACGGTTTAAAATAAAGTCATAAAACTGATCGGCATCTGCAAAACTTTTACTTAAGTTTTCACCCTGCGCATGGGGTAATTTCACCTGTCCGATGATATTCAAGTTTTGATGGCCCAACTGATACATCTCAGCAAAATAACCATTCATCATTTGACAATAATCCTGTTTGACAGGTTTTAAAGAGGTGCTACTCACCGCATGCAGGTTTAAAGTCTGCAACTGGTTTACATCAAGTACTGACTGGTCTGAAAAAGCAATATTGTTGCTCTTTTTAAAAGCTTGATAATCTTTAGATAACTGTTGATTTAACGTTTCAAAACGCTGCTGCAGGCTTGCTGCATCTTGCACCTTATATTTTTGAGGATCAATCTGGATTTTCTGTTGTTCGGAAGATGAACATGCTGAAAGTACTACACTTAAAATTAAAGTCGTCAAGATGAACGGCTTCATCATTAATTATCCTCATCACTAAATCTTGCAATAGTATGCCTGAAATATTCAGCTATATTGTTTTTTCATTCATATAACACTAGTACCGCTTCGGACCATACTGAATATGCAATTTCATATAATGAATCCGTATTATAAAATTTCCAACTCAAACCACATGTAAACCGAGCTATTATGCGACATAGTTTGACGCCTAATTTATCATTTCATTTTCATTTATTTTTAGGTTCAAAAAACATTTTTATTTCATAAAAAAATAACGAATATTATTTGCTTAATTTAGAGGGCTTGGGCAAAGTGATGATATGCACAGGAGCCAAATATGACTTTATTAGAACAACTTGAAATTAAACATCCTATTTTCCTTGCACCGATGGCAGGTGTTTCTACCCCTCAATTGGCTGCTGAGGTTTCCAATCAAGGCGGTTTGGGTTCATTGGGTTTGGGGGCAAGTTCGGTTGAAGCAGCACGCCAGCAAATTTTAGAAACGCAGGCACTTACCCATAAACCATTTCAGGTCAATTTTTTCTGTCATCAAAGCGCAGCACTCGACCCAAAACTAGCAGAGCAATGGATTGAATATTTATCCCCTCAATTTGAAAAGTATCATGCAACTCCGCCTAAAGAATTAAAATGCATTTATCCCAGTTTTTTAGATAGTGATGACTATTTAAATCTGGTCTTGGAAACCAAACCTAAAGCCGTGAGTTTTCACTTCGGCATTCCGCATGCACACCAGATTCAAGCCTTAAAACAGGCAGGTATCCTAACGATGGTTTCCGCAACCAATCTGGCTGAAGCGCTGGAGATTGAAGCTGCCGGCATTGATGTCATTATTGCGCAAGGTATTGAAGCCGGTGGGCACCGTGGTATTTTTAATGAAACATTTGATAGCGCAGTCAAAACTTCCGATCTGGTGCAATTATTAAAACAGTACTGCACCAAACCTGTCGTAGCTGCTGGCGGGATCATGAATGGTAAGCAGGCCCAACTCTTAATCCAGTTAGGCGCCGAAGCTGTTCAATTGGGCACGGCTTTCGTACAGTGCAAAAGCTCCAATGCCAACACAGCCTATCGGCAAGCCCTGTTTAGTAAACCGATTACTCAAATTACTGCCAGTATTTCCGGACGCCCTGCCCGCGGTTTAATTAACCATTGGCATACCCAAGTCGATCAGCCTGAACGACCGCAAGTCGCCACTTACCCCTACTGCTATGACTTGGGTAAACAACTGCATGCCGCAGCATCTGCACAAGGTGACCATGGTTTTGGGGCATTTTGGGCGGGAACCAATGTTGCCCAGATCCGGGAGATGGAAGCTGCAGATTTAATTAATCAGCTGGTGCTGGAAATCAGCCAATCCTAATCTACTGGCGTATATATTCCATAAAAAACCTCTCAGTTGAGAGGTTTTTTGTTTGATCCTAGACAGTATCGTGGACAGCAAATCCCTCTAAATTCTTAAAATATTTCCGCTCAAAGGCTTCTGGACTTAACCAGCCGTTTGCAGAATGCCTTCTCACCCGATTGTAATAAATCTCAATATAGTCAAACAAGACAGCATTCGCCTCTTTTCGAGTCGAAAACACACTGCCATGTACCACATGACCTTTCAATGTATGAAAGAAGCTTTTGGTCACTGCATTATCCCAACAGTTCCCCCTGCGTGACATACTTTGAATACAATCATTTGTCAGTAATAGCGCTCTAAAATCACGACTACAGTACTGTGAACCTTGATCCGAATGTACCATGACACCCGTTGGATAACCCTGACGAGCCATGGCATAGTTAAATGCATCACACACCAATTGGCGGTCTATTCGATGGCTAGTTTGCCAACTGACAATACGACGGCTGAATAGATCCAGCATCACACATAAGTACAGCCAACCTTCTTTGGTTCGGATATAGGTAATGTCTGTTGTCCAAGTTTTATTAGGCTGAGTGGCTGTAAATTGGCGATCCAACAGATTTGGTGCTGTGGGCAAACGATGATTTGAATCTGTCGTATGCTTGTATTTACGCGAAATCCTGCTACGTAAACCAAGCTTTTTCAGCATTCTTCCAACAGTCCGTTCGCTCATGCTGTAACCCAAATCATGCAGGTCATGTACCAGTGATGGTGCACCCAATCGTGCATGATGCTGCCAATATACGGCTTTTAAGTCATTATATTTCTGCGCTGTATTGGCCTTGCATTTTCGCCAGGAATAATAGCCTGAAGTGCTCACACCCAGGGATTTACAGACAGAAGATACAATGATTCCATTCACAGCCAGATCTTGAATTGCCGTGTACTTTTCTTGGCATGATCTGTCAGAAAGTACACATGCGCTTTTTTTAAGATGTCATTGGCTTCCCTGAGCTGTTTGACTTCTTTCTCTAATTCTAAGATCCGCTGTTGTTCTGGTGAATGTTGGCGTTTGCTTGAACCTGCCGAATTAGTTTCACAAATCCATTTATCCAATGTTGAATAACCCATACCTAATTTCTGGGCAATTGCAGCTACAGACTCGTGTGAGTTTGAAAGTGCATAATCAATTGCTTGCTGTTTAAATTCTGGACTAAAGCGTTTAGCCATTTTTATTGTCTCCAAAGTTAACGTTACGTTATCTTTAGAGGGATGAACTGTCCATTATTTTGTCTAGGATCAGTTCAACGTTCATCTAGCATGGAGCACGAAGCCATGCATCCTTGGCAGCATACTTTGCTTGCTCCCAATCTAAACGGGATGGGCCTTTGATTGCTTCCCATTGGGTTCTCAATTCAGTTTCTACCTGTTCAAAATGTGTATCACTGTCGAACAAAGGACGATTCTTATATCCCACCTCATAGGCAACGCGATAATCCCGATCATAATCTAAATCACTATAGGTATTTTGGGTTTCATGGAAATAAGGTCTGTCGCGGTGCTGCTCTCTCCAATAGGCATCTTCTTCGACTGGATTGATGGCATCGGCAGCCTCATTACCAACCACATCACCAATAATACCGCCAACTACCGCACCTGCAGGACCAGCTGCAGATTCAAGGGCAGCACCAGCTGCTACACCACTCACTGTACCAATACTTGTACCCACAGGGTGATCATTTGCTTCATTCATGTCAGGAACCCGATTACTTTCCTTATCGCTAATAGGATCAGCATGCACATCTGTTCTTGGTTCTTCTGGACGTTTATTTGGATGAGTAAGATCAGCTTCCATCATAGGACGATTTATATTGACCATTCGCTTTCTCCTTCTATCCTATCTATATACAAAATGTTTAGACAAGCAGCTTATTTAAGCTTTAGAAAAATTCAGCATAAAGCACTTCTGAATAAGCTATGTCTTATAAGTGTCCTGAATGGGTGATGAGATGTTGTAGGATGTAATTCTTTTAATATTGTTATACAAATTACGCACAAAAGTATTGATAAAGAAAAATCACTACTCTTTTTTGGATGAAATCCTTTGAAATAAAGAGCAGTGACCTATTTGAAACATGGAAATAGAAAACGAATAAAAGGCTATTTAGTTTCAAGCAGGTTAACCTGCTCCACCTGTACATCACTCATAATTTCTCCCTGAGCAAGGAGCTGATTAAAATAGTCTTCCACCACATTAAACTGCTCAGTCGTACTTTCAACCTTATACATATTTTGGCGGAATTCATTACTTGAGCGTAAACCCTTGGTATACCAGGCAATATGTTTACGAGAAATACGGCAACCTGAGTATTCACCATAAAAATCATACAGTTCAGACAAATGTCCTAACAATACATCTTTCACTTCTTGAATATTCGGTGCAGCTAAATGCTGGCCTGTGGCTAAATAATGGGAGATTTCACGAAAAATCCAGGGACGACCTTGTGCGGCGCGTCCAATCATCACTGCATCCGCACCCGTATAATCTAGTACATATTTGGCTTTTTCGGGACTGTCGATATCACCATTGGCGATAATAGGAATATTCAACATTTCTTTGACTTCTTTAATCAAAGAATAACGTGCCGTATTCAAGTACATATCTTCACGGGTGCGACCATGCAGTGCCAAGGCTGCAATACCCGCTTCTTGCGCACGTTTAGCCACTCTCAGGATATTTTCATGACCATTTAAATACCCTAAACGGGTTTTTAAAGTCACAGGGACATCCACTGCAGCAACCACAGTATCTAAAATGCGTGCCACCAGGTCTTCATCTTTTAAAAGCGCAGAACCTGCTAATTTATTACAGACTTTTTTGGCCGGACAACCCATGTTGATATCAACAATCTGTGCACCATTCGCCACCTGATAGCGTGCTGCTTCCGCAAGCTCGTTGGGTTCAGAACCGGCAATCTGCGCCGATATCGGTGCCAATTCTCCATCAAAATTGGCACGGTACAGACTTTTCTTGCTCATGCGTAAAGTCTGGTCCGAGGTCATCATTTCACTGACGGCATGTCCTGCACCAAAATATTTACACAGCGTCCGGAAGGGACGATCCGTAACACCTGCCATCGGAGCGACAAAAATAGGCGTAGTCTTTGATTTATCAAACAAATCTATAATAACATTGTTTTTACTCAATTTCTTACTTCCTATATTCTTCAACTATCTTAAACATTCTTCAACAATCTCAACTATTATTTGCGCCTATTTTGCGCCATAATCCGCCATATGGCGTAAATTATATCTTGGCGTAAATCATGGGCACAATTGCAGAACGAATAACAGCAGACGGAAAGTCGCGTTACAGGGCGCAAATACGAATAAACCGTAAAGGCTTACCGCCATTCATCAAAACAAGAACATTTCCAAAAGAATCCCAAGCCAAAGAATGGATCAAACGTATTGAGGCTGAAATACTCGTCAATCCAACTATGTTGGATCCAGAAGCAAAGATCGTCTCTAAAACGCTGGAACAATTCATTAAACAATACATTGAAGAAATTAGCGATGAATTTGCTGATACCAAGGTTTCTGCACTGAATAATATCTGTGCGTATGATATTACACAAAAGGATGTTTATACCCTTTCACGTCAAGATTTTTCATCTTTTGCGTTAGAGCGTAGAAAAGGTGACCCAATGCAGATGAAAGATGGTGTAAGTCCGTCCACTACATTAAAAGACCTATCCCTCATTTCAAGTGTACTTCATCATGCAGAACTGGTCTGGGGCGAAAACGTTGCAAACGCCAAGAATGAGTTATCCCAAGCACTCATTGGATTAAAGAAAGCACGTATTGTCACCAAGTCAAAAGAGCGTGATCGTTTAGTCACATCGGAGGAACTTCAGTTGCTCACCAATTATTTCTACAAAGGATGGAAACGTGTGCGCAATGCGGTACCAATGCACCTGGTAATGTGGCTGGCCATCTATACTGGTCGACGTGAAGGTGAACTATGCGAAATGCGCCTGGATGATTTCGATAAGAAAAATAACCAGTGGAAAATACGTGACGTTAAAAATCCAGATGGATCTAAAGGCAATCATAAGTTTGCACACCTAGAACCTAATGCTTTATTAATGATTAATGAGTTACTGGAACCGACCACGCGTAGACGCATGCTGGAACTTGGCTATAGCGATAATTTATTACTCCCAGTCAACGTGAAAACAGTTTCCGATTATTTTCGTAGAGCCTGCAAAATACTTGATATTCAAGATTTACGCTTCCATGATTTACGCCATGAAGCTGCTACACGTTACGCCGAAGATGGATTTACTATTCCACAATTACAGACCATCACATTACATAGCTCATGGAACAGTCTTAAACGTTACGTGAACCTGCGCAAGCGTGGTGAACGTCTGGACTACCCTGCTGCAATTAAATTTGCTCAGCAGCAATATGACGATAACTATTCACAGTTCGCCTTAAAACAACGATATGTCGCTGCAGAAGATATTGCTGAGGCGGAGCTGTCATTAGCACAAGTAGAAACACCAGATGTTATCAATACTGAATATGCCTTTATTAAGGAGCTTTTAAACCGGTTCATGAAATCTTTCAGGCCAACTAAAAGCGTTATCGACATGTATAAAGAGAAATCCAGTATTCAAAACATTTTTGCCTGGAATGATGTACAGCAAAATTTTGTGGTGCCATACATCCAAAATGCGTGGGAAAATTGGTTTACTGAGCATGCCACCGTAACCTGGGATCAATTGCCGAGTGATGCGACTCATTTCAGCATCAGTGGTCTAGATGTTTTAAAAATGGAAAACGACCGGGTTTATAAATGGGAAACCAATATAATTACATGGTTCGATATCACTAAATATTGTAATTTTGATCAAACTAAACTGATTCGTAAATAGAGACTTATAACTCATGCAAAAATTCGACGGCAACATTAAAAATATTCCAACATTGACTGATCAACAGTTAACACAACAATTAATCCCCGCGCGTTTTGTTCCTGAAACGCCAGATGAACTAAAAGATAAAAATGTTGTTTATATTTTTGATAGCGAGGACTCATTCAATTTAACTTATGATGAGTTGGTTGAAATTGTAAGCAAAGCACGTTTAGCCGGACCTAGAATGGTTCCAGTGTTGGGAACTATTGGAGATTGACTTAATTTAACAATAGAGTTACTCAATAAATCATTACTTAAATTTTGATAAAAATTTGATTTAGTTCATATTAATTTAATTTTTGGTAGATTTTGCCACTGAAAATTATTTAATTAGTATACAAAATACGCACCAGCAATCACTCTAGTTTCTGAATGGACTTCCAAGGTCCTTAGTTTTTACCCATACGCCCTCATATGGGTATTTTTTTACCTAGTGCCATCACAAATGAATAGACCATATCGTTAAACATAACGAAATGCTTGACTGTTGCTTGCTTAACCAGGAAGTAATCTTGCTTATTTCGACATAATCACTGACACAATTTAACCTATTTAAGATTTAAGTTTTTGATAAACAAATGAAATGCTTTGACATTTTTTCAGACATTTAAACTTATGATTTGCTTGATTTGAACTTACTTAAAGAGAATCAAACTTACTTGTTTCTATAAGTTGCTCAAAAAGGAGAAACAAAGCTCCTATTCTTATTCTGTGGAACTAAAAAGCCCTCAACTAGAGGGCTTTTCTACAGCATCAATCAATGCCTTTTTACCTTGAGAACATTCTGCATATTTACGTCGATCATCAACCATCACACGTAGAACTTCTGCCCGGGTGCCTAATTCAAGTTTTCTTAATTCAGGACACTCCTGCTTTAAATTAGCTGGAATCTGGAATGCCTGAGGTTGCGGCTTCGTTGACCACTGACATGCCGTCAGCATCAAAGCAAACGTCACTATACACAGGACGCTCAACGATTTTTTCGACCTTTGTATTAATAATCTCTGTGCGCACACGCTCAGCTTTTTTTGCTTCCTCATGTTGTTCACTCACTTTATTTGCATTGGCTTGAGCTGCTTTTTCAGCATCTTTATAAGGTTTAAGTACTTTTTCTACGCGTGCATCACAGTGGCTTTGTGCTGTATGTAAATCACCAGCAAGGCCATTGGCATACCAGGCATAACCTAAAATAAAGACCAGTAAAGCCAGGATGATCCATTTATAAAATGGAGCAAGAAACGCATCAATTACATTCATGCTTCTGTCACCTTCGTTGCTGAAACATTTTTAATTAATGGCAAGTTATAACGTAATGCTGCCGGCGCATTGGTTTTGCCATACCAGTAATATTCAAGATCAGATGATTCAAATAGCGCATAGCTCACCGAATTATTCTGGTTACCACCATAACCAACAATTTTTCCAGATGATGTTTTGCCAACCACGAAAAATACATGGCCACCGCCTTGACGAGTTTTGGTAGCAATACAACCATAGGCTGGCTTGGCTAATTCTTTCTTATCGTCACGATATGCCAGTGCACGATAGAATGCAGATGGATATTCAATACCAGCACGTTTTAAGCAAATAGCAACAAATACACCACACCATGGGGTCTCATCTTCCGACCACCATGCTTTTAACTCTTTTAACCAATTCAAGATTGTTGGGTTATGTTGCTTTCTACTGGTATTCTCTTTTAAGCCATTGTGTTTATAAGCTTCTTGCATCCAGGATAATTCTGGGCTTTGATTACTCATCGCCTGATCCCCCCTTCCGGCTTCCCCAAATTGCAGCAAATGCAGACTTAATCTCAAAGATGACTTCGGGTAAGGGTTTACCTTTCATAAGGGCAATCGATTGATAAAGAATACCAATGGCCATCAGGCCAAATACGGCAAACATCAGCATGATGAATCCCTGAAACATGGTTGATTTTGTTAACAATCCAAAATGTTCAATAAAGGCCGAACCGCCATACAAACTGACCGTAACGCTCGCAGTAAACTTACCAATGACCCCTAGCGACACTTGGACTTTACCGCTTTTATCAATGTCCCCACTTAACACTAGCGCAAGAATTGCCCCAACAATGGCTGGGATTATTTTGATGATCCAAGGGATCGTGTTTTCCTGCATTTTATTCACCTAAGATAAAAAAGACCGCTCATATGAACAGTCTCTTTATTTCCTCAGCCTTTAGCGAACCCTACAGGGTAAAAGCCATACTGTATGGTATGCAGTACTCTTGCTTAGGGACCGAAAATATTATTAAGTGACCTTACATAACAAGACAAAATAATTTTCTAACTTTCATTAAGTTAATGAATTTCATATTTATTTCTGTAGCACAACCTATAAAAATAGAAAACTATAAACCTATAAAAATAGAAATAATATTATCTATATAATATTATATAAAACCATTTATATAATATTATTATTTTCATATTATATTTATAAATCAAATAATATTTTTATTCTTTTGCGCATAATAAATATACTTAAAAAAATAAAATAACAACTATTTTAATTTATTGTTTTCATATACTTATGTATTTTTTATTTTAAATAACATGAAAATTTACTTTTATAAAATTACTAATTTTCATTTATTAAGTCACCACTAACTTAACTTTTAAAAAAATTCAACATTTATCATTGACATAACTTGTTATTATATTTTAAATTCATGATCATTATTAAAGTAGGAATCTTTAATATAAAATTTCAGTAGAAATCAGACCAAAGAGAAATTTTTATGGGGAAATATAGTAGAAATTTAGGCATAGAAAAACCCTGCTCTCCGCCAAGATCACAGGGTTCTAGTGTCAATACGCGAATATCAACAACACCTAGTATCATACAAGACTCGTCAAAAAATCAAGTTTATGCCGCTGGCGATGTTGCCAAAGGCTATGCTTGTGCACATGCAGAGTTACTAGACTTTGCAGCGATGCTCACCGCTATAGATAATGAGAATGAAAATCTCATTGAATTGTTGCAAAAAGTTCACTCTATTCCAGCGCATGTCTTTCGCGATTTAAAACGTCTGATTGGAATCACAGGTACTATGCTGGATCGGTCTCTCGAATTTATTGAAGACCAAGAAAGTCATTATAAAAACCAATCTTAAGAATAAGCCACCCGAGGGTGGCTTTCTTTATTATTCAGCAAACGCAAAATTCCCGGCTTCACGTACACCTTGCTGATTACGGGATAGGTAAACCCCATCTTCAGCACGATCAATACGACGTTTACGGTTACGGTAGCTTTGATTCAGGTTCATACGAGTAATTCGGCGCGTAGGATTCTTTTCATTGAAACCCTGGATTTCTTCCCAGATGTTGTCCATTTCCTCTTGGTCATCCATCATTTTTGCTCTGGACCACAATGTCATCAGGCTGCTTCGACGCTCATTTAGTTTTCGGTTCGCCTGGAAGATTGCGGACTTACCTTCATTCGCAGTCCGTACATCACTCGGTGAAAAGCCCATACCTTGAACAAGCAGATCCATTGAACTTACTTCATCCATAATGGAAACTCCGGTTTTATCCTGTACACCTTCATCACTATAGCGGTAAGTTTTGGCAAAGTTTTTCAGGAAGACTGGCAACATGGTTTCAACACCACGCAGGTTATGACCCTCCGAAATTTCCTGCGCCCCTTTCACCATATTGGTACCAATGCCGGCAACCGGACCTAATGCCGCAGACATGGCAGACTCAGCCCAACGTTTTCCTTCTAAACCTTCCTGTACATCTGGCAATAGTAAATTATTGATGCCGACCCGGCCTGACATATCAATTGGCGTTACTGCTCGTGGTACACCTTTCATGATCAAGTTAGAAATCGTCGGGTTAAATGTTTCTGCCAAATAATTTCTTAATGCAACTTCAGCATCCCATGGATCGTCATCATCTCCACCCATCCAGGAAGCTGCACCAAGTAAGAAGCCAACCAATGGCAAACCAAGTACACCAGCAAATGCCGCATGCATCCCAAGTACAGCACCTAATGCACGACGTGCTTCTTTACGTTCCGCTTCAGTTTCACCTTTAATGGATTGATAAGTTTGACGCGACAAGGTGTAAATCATGTTCTGGCCAAACTGTTTAAACAGTAAAAGTACCTTGGCCACATTGCCCTGCATAATCCGTGGACGGTTCCCAGAACTGTAATCAAAATGACCTTTATATGTAGCATCCACGGCCTGATCAAATGCGGTGTCATGTGTTGCACCAGTTTGACGTGACAAACGGTATGCAGCGATAAAGGTCACTTCACGGTTAAAACGCTCTGCACTATGGAACATGGTACTGGCAGCACGCATAATTGGACGCATTTTCCACATCACACCAGAATCTTCACCTTGGGCAATACCGGCAAGATCATGCGCCTGGGTCACGTCAATCACACCACGATCTACAGCATCTTTATATGCCTGCTGCTCATCCTTGTTTAAGAACTTGGAAATATCTGAACTGACGGCTTTGTATAGATCCGTCTTGGTACCTTCCCATTTGACTTTATGGAACTCGACCCCTTTCCTAAAGTCATTCGATGCCTTAAGCAATTCCTTCGCCGCATTATCAAATCCCCACTTGGCACCCATAATTGGATATGCCACCAAAGGTGTTTGTGACAAGTTGACCATCGCTGCAGCTGGTGACAGACCTAAATAATAAATAAAGCCTACACTGGTCAGCATACTGGAAAGTGGATGGGATTTCGGATTCATCAGGTTTTCATGACGCTTATTCATCTCATCAATGACACGCTGCGCCTTAGGCTGATCATATTCAGGATTAGTTTTCGCCTGTTCAGTTGCATATTTTTGCATTTCATCCAGCTGCTCTGCCATTTGGTCACCATAACGCAGCTTGGCAAGGTATCCGGCACCATGGAACATATTCTGGGCAAAAGCACGACGTGCATCCTGGCTAAATCCTGCGGTACCTTTACGGTGAATACCATGTTTTGCCCAGGATAAATCCGGCATGGAAGATAAATATAACTGGCTTAAGGTGTCTTCAAATTCAGCCTGTTCAGCTGTTGATAAACCTAAATTATCCACTTCACTAAATAGGCTCGACATAAATCCACGACCTACCCCGTCCCGGGATGCATTAAATTCCTTGTCCAGAATCACACGATCTACTTTCCACAACGGGAATTTCTTCATCATTTTGGCACGCATTTTTTGAGCTTCTGCCATGGTCTCGGCCCGGCTGACACTTTCAACTTGTCCATTTTGATTGCGGACAATCACAACGTATTTACCAAAACGAGCCAATGGAAAGTACACGCCTTTCACATAACCAAAAAATTGATTATCCATGTCCTTCAGTAACTCAGCCTTTTTAGTGTTACTGAGCTCTGACCGCAGGATACGTTCCTTAATAGCCTGGTGCACTTTGGCATAGTGCTTTTTGTAGGCATCACGGGCCTTTAAATAGATGTCTTGCGCTTCTGGACTCAGCGCATTGAAGTCATCACGTAACTGCTTATATTTAATGATGCTATCGCCTGCCACATGCGGTTTTACCGGATCAATTTTTGCCAGCGTTGCATCATGCATCAGGTCTGCAAGTTGGTTATCATCCTTCAAGTTGGACCATTCACGCACAATAGTATCGGCTTCAGCACCAGCATCATTTTTATCCGCATCCATTTGCGCTGCGAGCTCATTATATTTACTGAGTGACGGTAAAATTTTGCTGTAAATTTCGGTTAACTGACGACGACCCAATCCAGATAAAGCCAAACCTAGCCAGTCAATCCACTTATTACCTGCCCAATTTTTGGTGCTTTGTACATTTAGTCCCTTAACACCATTCATGATGTTGTCAAAGGTCTGCTGAGCATTGAATTGACGACTAAAACGAATGTCATCATTCTGACCATCAAAACTGCCTTCATTATTCATGGCATGTTTGACTTGATTTGAATTAAAGGCGACTAGGAAATCCATATCTTGAAATGAACGACGAATACCATCAAAACGACCTGAAGCAGATGCATGATCAATCTGTTCACGACTGGTTCGATCTGTAGCTTGCATGGTCTGTTTGGTATTCACAAACAAAGGCATCACAATGCCGTTATTATTGGACTTTACATCACCATACATTTGAGCTGTGGCCAGGTCATCCGTTAGATAAACACCACGTCCAAGCAATCCACCGCCACGATTAAACTTGCTAAATTCAGCCGCGGTACCATGGTAGTAAATTTTTGGCTCCCCATTTTCATCTACCGCCTGTGATGCCTGTGCCGGGTTATTTTCCCAATCGCCAAACCAGCGTTTAAATGCCGGTGTACGTACCTGAAGCCACTGCTGTTCCGTCAGTCTGGTTGGGTTACCATTCGGTGCTTTCATCCATGCCGATGTATTTTCTAGCTGCTGCTTCACCCGTTGTACTGCAGTAATGCCACTTTGTTTTTCAACCATACGCTCAGCTAAGGCCAGGACATCATTTTCATTCAGGTTTAGTTTGATGCCTTTGTCATACAACCAAGCTTTTACGGCGGATACGATACGATCCATAAAACGCTTAATCGCACCTTTCTGTACAATGTTTTTTAACTGCATCTGTGATGCAAGTGTGATCATATACGGCAGGTATTCATCCAGCTGTACATCTTTATTCAGTTCGCGTTCTGCAAGACGTTTAGCCTCAATAGCAACAGGATTTCCCTGTTCAATCATACGCTCAAACTGATGCATTAAATCAGCATAAGCATCCTTGTTCATCAGATTCTGAAAACCGCCATGCCCACCTAATTCATGCAGGAATGTTGCAACAGCGCTGTCTGCATCCAAATTTGATGCAACTAATGTGACTTTTCCGTTTTCGTACCAGCCTTCAACATTGCCGGTCATGCCTTGTTGCTGGTCTTGAACAATATTGAGAATGCCTTGAGTTTCCAAATCAGCAATGGTCTTTTCACCAAAACGGCTGATTAGGGCTTCACGCACTTGTTTAACTGTAGATCCAGCAGTTATGCCATCTGCATGGCTAAATTTTTTATTCTTCGTTTTTGTATTAGAGAGGCTATTTGAAATTTCCTTAAAAATGGCATCAAGTTCTCCAAGACCATTTTCACCTAGCGCTTCTTTTAATTCTGTTCGAATATCTGTTTCAGACATACCAACAGAAAATAGCTCATGCGGAAAATTTGTACTAGATGCATAATCCAAACGGTCAACAGCATGCTCAGATAAATCCAGATAATTATCTATTCGGTAATTATCTAAAGCATCCCTTATTTCATTCAGTTTTTTCATATTCTCATTAGAGATATGACCATCTGTAATGTATTTTTCAGTGACAGAATGGACTAATTCATGATTGACTAACTCTAACTTTGAACCACCCCATGATTTTGTATTTGGGTAAATGTAAGAGGTATCTTGATCAGGAACAAAAAAACCACCTTCGACTAAACCTGCACGAATTACAGAATCATCTATTGTATTTAAATCAGAAACAATATGAATGCGTACATCTGGATTCAGCCTTGCAATTAAACGCAAAAGTTTCCGCGAATAATTTCCTTCTGAGCTGTCTTTCAAAGCCGCTAAATCGTCCACCACATCAGCTAAACGGTTTGCTTTGCCAGCTAATTTACCTAGTAATTCATCGATATTAATTTCTGCTGAAGCATTAGCTATGCCTTCCGAATCCTTGCCCAAATTGGCATTTGTTCTTTTATTGTCTTGGCTTTCTCCAACTCTTGTAGAATTGTTGGCATCTGTTCTTGTTTCTCTTTGGGTAGAGCTTGATATTCTTCCAGAATCCTTATTTTCGACAATGCCAACTGCTCTGCTTTTCCTAGCTCCATGATTGCGTCCGGATGTGCTCGAATTGCTTCCGCTCTCTCCTGGCTGAGTATTCCCGTTTTCAATAAGTACGCGTTCCACTCTGTCATTTTGCTCATGAATATTCTCTTTCAATTGACCCGTAGATTTTTCGTTAAATATATCACCTAATTGCTTCTCCTCTGTAATAGTAATAGATTTATCATCCATAGATGGTTTAGTCGTATCCCCTTCTTTTAACCAGGTCTTAAATTCATCCTTGGTCATGGCACGAACTGGACCTACCTTCCAACCTTTATCAAAATTTGATGAATAGGCTTTAATAGCTTCGTCTTGCGAATTAAACCCAAGCATGACCTTATGCTCGTCAAAACCACCCGTCTGTTGATCTAGCTGATCTACAATGAAGACTTGTTCGGATTCAGGATTGCTCCCAACATAGGTATCAATTTGCTCATTGTCTGCGCCAGTCGTGGTTTTCAGATATCCATAATGGTCACTCATTTGATGAGACCATTCTTTACCATCAGGATCGGTACCACGACGTTCAGAACCACGTGGATTTTCAATGGCAATATCCAGGCCATGTACCTTAATGTGACCTTTCTTGTAGTTGCCAGCTTCAATTTGTGCTTGGGTTGGTTCAGGTAAATCATTCTGAATACTGGTTGCGGCTTGGTGTGCAGCTTGATCAATTGGGCTATGCTTCTGAAGTTCGGCAATCTGTTTACGGATCTGTGCCTTTTTCGGTACGCTCTTTTCAACTGCCAATTGTTGTTCAAGTACTTGTATTTGCTCTACCCCACCTAGGTTAGGTAAGGTAGGTGGGGTAACTGGTTTATCCTGCTTAGTTCCAACTTCCTTTAATGCCTCAAAAACCTTAACTGCCTTTTGTGGCTGCCAATGAGTCATACTTTTTAATTCTTTTTTGGCTTCACTTGGTTTGATGCCTGCCTTATTTGCATATGTCTTGATTTGTTCTGTAGACAAGGTATCAAACATTGGTTTTGCAATAGCTTGGGCATCCGCATGATTACCCTTTTGAATTGCGCGCTTTTCATTTTCTAAAGCAGTCTGCTCTTTTTTATATTGATCCAATTGTGCATCAATATTTCCACGTTTAGATAATGGAACATTCAATGCGCCATGATCTAATGGCTGCATCTGAAAGCTGCTTGTAGTAACTGAATCATTTCGTGCACCTTCACGTAATGATGATTCCGGTGTCATAGCTGGTTCATTATTTTTAGAAATCGCCGCACGTTCAGCATTTAAATTTTCAAGCTGCTTACGCAATTGTGCTTTTTTAGGTATAGATTTTTCTGTAGCTAGCTGCGCTTCAAGTTCAGATACTCTGGTTTGATTATTGCTAGTTTGAATCTCATTTTGGGTAACATGACCCGTATTAATTTGTGCAGTACTTTGTCCATTAGACTGTTCTTTATTACCTAGCCATTCACCACTATGTTGATCCTTAACAGCTATAACTTTACCGGTAAAGGTTTTAGGGTTGTAGTCGATCTTATAATTTGGATTATTCTTAACCTTGTCATATTCACGGTCAGATAATTCATAACTGCCTGAACTTTCTATTTCGTCAGCAATAGCAGTGACACGCGCATTCGTTAGACCATGGGTTTCACGTACACGATCATTTGCTTCGGTGAAGATTTCAGGATTTGCTTCGCGCATTCTTTGACGGACAGCATTTACTTTTGCGATAGAGCGATCCATCTTGGCAAAGTTTTCACGATGATTTTCAACAGTAGACTTTTGTGGGTTGTCGATATTTACATCACTCTGTGCCTGAATATAAAGCTCACTCTGTAATTCAGCAATTTGTTTACGAATCTGTGCCTTTTTAGGTACGCTTTTTTCAGTGGCAAGCTGTGCTTCTAGTTCGGTTACTTTGGATTGAACACCAAGTAGTTTGGATTTCACTTCGCTAGTTTGGATTTCATTTATACTTTGGTTGGATGAGATGGCCCGACCTGCATCAGATTGCGCAGGTTGTAGCCCCTTCTGCGCTGCTCCTGTTGCTGTTCCCATTTGCGACGTTGCATTGGTGTCATATTGCTGAGGAAGTGATTGGCTTCCATTGTTAAGCGGTGCATTTCCTCGCTGTGCTGCCTCATTTTGAGTGCTTTCATTAAGGGTGACTGATCCACTCTGCTCCCCTTGCTGACGCTGGCGTAAAGTCTCAAGTGCTGAAATAACTTCAGGACTGTATTTATTTTGGGTACCGTGGATCTGTTCAGGTGTGAGCTGTCGTGCTGCATCTGCTGCCTGTTGTAATGGTGCATTATTGTCTTCGGTTTTCCCAGCTGGGTTAGGTGATGCTTCAGATGCCGCTTGTACCTGCATCTCAATCTGAAATTGCTGAGATATACCGGTATCAACTGCAGCTGCAGCAGCCGATGACAATAGCCCTACATTCGGATCAATACCCATCTGTTCTGATGGAGTTGGTGCATACTGACGGGATAATCCACCAAATTCAATCTGACTTTCTGCATCAGTTGGCATTTGGTCATATTCAAAATTCTGACGTGCTTGCGTTGGCTGTGCAGAAGCCTGTGCACCAGCAGGAATGTACTCACCTTGCAAGCCATCATAACCAAGACCTGGTATTCCACTACCTCCTCCGGTTGGCGCAGGAAGTAATGGATTTAAACCAGTGGTATCCGCATCATTATTTGTATCGGGGTTTGCTGAATTTGGTTGGCCAGCCCATTTTGAAGCCTGACTGGTACCAGCAACCGTACCACCCATGGCCATACCTGCCAAAGTCCCCATAACAATGGCATCATCTACACCATTAAATAGATCTTTGTCCAATGCATAGTTCTGTAATACCTGCTCAGTCACTGACTGAGGCATTTCTTCTAGCAATCCTTCACTGATAGCGCCGAGTACTACACTTTTTGGAATACTCGAGAATGGAATCTGCGTAATCTCTTGTGCTACTTGCTCAGGCTTTACGCCCTTGGCCATAAGAGTATCTACATCTTCAAAGCCAAGTTTTTTGGCCACGGTACCACCAAGGAAACCAAGTAAACTACCTGCAACCCCAGTACCTGCTGCTGCTGCAGTTTGTTTTCCAGTTAGTAAGCCGTCATCCGTTTTCTGACGGATCTGTTCAGCCTGTGAACCTGCCATTACAGCACCTTCACCAATGGCACCTGAAGCAGCCGCACCAATTGCCCCCTTGGATGCAATGTTTATCCCACGACCCGCTAAACCACCCACTGCCATAGATGGTAGGGATTCAGTCACGGTATTTGCAATAATCGAAGGATTAGACAGTGCCACCTTGGTCTTATCGATAATTCCTTCGGCATCAGCAAACTGTTGTGACTGCACTTTGGCTTGATCTGTTTTTTGATCCTGCCAATATTTTTGTGCCTGACCCAGTTTGAAATTATCTGAAAGGTTGTCTACTGCCTTACCTGCCCGGCCACCGGTATAAAGATCAGCAACACCGACAGCTATATCCGGTACCGTAGCCAAACCACCCATGAGTGATGCACCCAAATCACGTGCATGACCGGAAAATCCTTTATCTACTGCCTTAGCTGTACTGGGATCAAAATTGAAATTTTTATCTTTTGAAACTTGAGTCTGATTCTCTACTACAGGCTTGGCGGTACTTGGATCAAACTTAGATACACTTTGCTCAGTGACTTTATTGGTATTCTGGTCATCTAAGAATGGATTATTAATGACTTTAGAATCAGGCATGACACACTCCTATGGTATGCCTGAATAATGCTGTTTCAGATTGGTATTGGTCGAACCCTACAGGAGTGTTGTATTTACTCCCATTTCAGTCTTTAATAAAACTATAAAAAATTAAGAGATAACATAATGTTAAAACGAATTATTTTTATTGGGGTAACAATTGGGCTTTGCTTACCACAAGTGCATGCAAAAAATTATTATAAGTGGGTAGATAGTAAAGGGAATGTGACCTATTCCAGCAAACGACCGCCTGCAGGAGTAAAACAACAAAAGATTGAAACCCTTAGATCACTCGAATCTACACCAGCCGCGTCAACTCAACGAAAAGAATTTAAATCTAATGCATCAATTCCAACCCAATACATTAACCCATATCAAAATAGCAATAGAACGGCATATACGGTACCTCGTCAGCCTGAACGAAGTGCAGAAGATGAAGCATTGCGTCAAAAAATTATTAAGGAAGCCAGCACACCGTATAAAGGCTCACCAAATGGTCAATTAACTGCAAACCAATTAAGAACTTTAGCGGCCATGAATGGTGTGGATATGCCTACTGACAATTCAAATTCCAGAAATTCTTATTCTGCACCGACACCACAACGCGCACCATCATCAATTACAAATTGTGATAGTGCTGGATGTTGGGGATCGGATGGCACACGATATAATAAAGCTGCTGGAAATACTTACTTTCCATCAACTGGTGGATCCTGTCAAAACATTGGCGGGAAAATGCAGTGTAATTAATAAGATAAAGCCACCATTGCGGTGGCTTTATTCTATTTCGGAATTGGCATAAATTGCCCCGTCTTCGGATCAAGATATGCACTGTTACCATTAGCATCCTCATAAACCTGATACCCTTGGAATTTAGCTGGAGTAGCTCCTGCAGAGGCTTGCTGTCCTGATGGATTACCCAAGTCAACATAATTGCGTGTCTGGGTATCAAAGATCTGTTGAGGACGATTGACCATACCACCAGCCTGTTCACTCCATTCCTGACCACCACCCACAGTCATATAGCGGTCACGGGCATTCTCCTTACCACCAGTCAAACGACTAATACGCTCCTGAATACTTTGACGCTGCTCATTGGTTTCAGCCTTGTCATACATTTCTTGGAGCTTTTCAATGCGTTGAGCATTACGAATACCAAAACCTTCTTTGGTTTCATTCAATGTTTGCTGGCGTTTTTTCAATCCAAAATCTGCACTAAACTTGGCGGTGTCCTGATCTAATGCCTGACCTTGGCGATAAGTCTGACCATATTCACTCAAGGCATTACGATCATTTGCGCCTTGTTCACGCATCATGGTTTGCGCAATGCTTGCAGCATTATTCGAAGCAGTATTTGCCTGACTCGTGGCGTTATTAGCATCAGTGTTATACATCGTTGTAGCACGATTATCATCACCGGTCTGCAATTCAGACAACTGTGCACGCTGACTTGATGTCATACCACGGGCACCAGCAATGGGTGTACGTAAGTCACGCACAAGTTGATCACGCTCAGCTTGTTGTGTGTCTGTACGTTGTGGCCGGTCTGGATATCGAATACCAAATCCTTGTTGTTGGTTATTCAAGGTTTGATTGAGCGCTTGATTAATTTGCTCTTGTGTTGGTCCCATTTCATGGGTATTCGCCATGAAGTTGCGTACACCATTTGGATCATTCGTACGACGAATGCCGCCGGCAAAGCCACTTGTCTGTAATTCTGGAACACCTGCTGCACGTGCCTGGTTTGCAGCCGCAGGATTGGTATAACTAAAGCTATTGCCTTTTTGCTGAATCGCATAAGGATCAGAATTTTGTGATGCTGCTTTCGCTGGCTGTACAGTCGATTCTGTTCCATACAACTCATTATTTACCTGGTCATTAAAACTAGGCTGTTTAGGTTGTGCTGGTACACTCGGTGTTGATACTGGTTGTGCTGCCTTGGATGCATTATGTGTAGCAAAACGTGCTTGCTGGCTTGCTAAATTCTGTTCTGCAGCTGCTTGTTGTTTATCTGCAAAATTTCGTCCAGCCAAACCAAAGGTTGCTGTATTCCCTACATCGGAAAGCACACCTAATGTACGAACCCCAAGGTCACCAAGGAAAGAAGGATTATCTGTTTGCATGCCAAAACGTTGCCGGTATTGTTCGGTGTCTGTATTGAAACCATCAACTGCTCCACCAATCATTGAACCTACACCATGAAACTTACCTAAACCTTTGGCCACATTTTTAAGACCACCAACGAAGCCACCACCTTCCGCAGCTGCTGTGCTCGGTGCACTGGTATTAGGTATATTGGTTGTAGCCGTTGTCGCGGGCAATTGACGTTGTACAGGCGTTACATCACGCATCTGTGGACCACCAATTTGTTTTTGTGCTTGTGCCTTGCGAATATCATCTGCATTTGGGTAAGGGCTTACCACACCACCGTTTGCAAAAAACAGTTCAGGTTTTTTATGGATACCAAATCCACCCTGAATTTGTGGCTGATCAACTGGTGTATGTGTCTGGTCCTTCATTTGGTCCAGGGCTTGCACACCCACCTGATGTACCTGGTCAGGCGTGAACTGGAATTCACCGTTACTGAGATTAACGTCTCTGGGTTCGCCCATACCCTCTACCGTTTCGGCACGGTCCTTCTCTTTAGATTCTCCCATTTCTTCCAGATTTTCAGCACCAATCTGTTTAGTTGAATCCGCAGGCATGATGTAACTGCCAGTTGGAACAATTTTTTTAATATCGTCTGAAGTTCCGGTACCTTTGCCTACAATCTTGCCACCCTGTTGTTGTGGCTTTCCCTTTTTCTGAATACCAAAGCCCATAAAAAAGCCCTAAATCTTATTTGATGAGTCAAATGTTACTGATCAAATAGAACTTAGAGCGAACCCTATAGCATGTTAATAAGTGTAGTTGTGGCTTTCACTCTCAGATTTAGATTCACTTGCACTGTATGACATGGAACTTGAACCACTGCCGCTAATACTGGCAGATACGTGCATGGCTGACATGGCACCTGCGGCCAATTGAGAGTTAAACTGCGCAATGCCTTTCATACTTTCAGCTGCCAGTTCTGCCTTTTTCAAAGCATGACTTAAATCGACTTCATATTTCTTAATTTGCATTTCAGCATAAGAAATATTGGTCCTGATATTCATATCGGTATACCGCGCTTGGGTTTCTGCATTGGCAATCGATGTACGCATTTTCATATCGGCAAACTTGGCTTGTGTATCTGCATAAGCCATGTTTGTGCGTAAATTTAATTCAGCATACTTGGACTGTGTATCAGCATTGGCCAAAGCAACACGTGTACGCGATTCAATGTAGCGGTTATAAATATCGCTGTTAGCAATCGTTGTTCTTAATGCCAGGTCTGCATAGCGGGAATGTGCTTCCGATACAGCAATGGCTGTCCTGGTTTTCATTTCTGCAAACTTGGACAAGGTATCGCTGTTGGCAATACCAACACGAATTTTCATTTCCGCATACTTGGCCAAGGCATCGGCATAGGCAATGCGTGTACGTGAACCGGATTCAATTACGTTGGCTTGAGCATTCATTTTCTCAATCTGTAATTGTGTCTTGGTCTTAAATAACTCAAGTCCGGTGGTATAGGCTTCGGTGTGCAACTGCAGTTCACGCGCCTTGGCATCAATCCCTGCTCGATAGGCTTCGGTATTGGCCTGGAACTCGGATACACGCACCCGGGCCGCTTCCAGTTTCATATCCGCTTCTTTACTTTTAATCCCAGCCTTCGCGCTTAACCCATCAATGGTCGACGCATAAGTACGTGCCAGGGATTCATAAGCCTGAATTTTGGTACCTTCGGCTTTTACCTGGGAATCAAACATCTCAACCTTAATCCGTTCTGCACCCACCTGCTCAGAATATGCCTGTACTTCTGCTTTGTAGGCATCGAATTGGGTTTTCACCAAGTCGGCCCTGGATGTTGCACCCTGAATCAGTGCTTTATACACTTCAACGTTCGACATCACCGCTTCAATCTTGGCTTTGAACACATCAACACGTTGTTGGTTGATCTGGCCAATAGCAACTTGTGCTTCGATTTGAGTACGATATGCGTTCAGCTTGCTAATCACGCCTTCAATTCGGGTCTTGTACACATCAATCATCGATTTAAAAGCGTCATTTCGCGCATTAAAAATCGAGATTTGTGCATTAAACAGACTAAGTTTGCTTTCAATTTGAAACTTGGCCGCTTCCAGGATGTTCCCAACATAGGCAAGCCACATATCCTGTTTCAGTTTTTCTAGGGCCATACCTTGTTCAGTTAAGAACCGGATATGTTCAAGCTGCTTATCAAATGACTGAATCATAATGTCACGGTTCAGATCAGCATTTCTTAAACGGGCATTCTCACGGATGGCATCCACCTGCTTTTGCAACACACCTTGCGGCAATGAGTAGCCACGGCTTGCCCACTGGTCGACTACCTCTTGCACACTGCGTTCCGTTTCAGTGGCATTGCGTTCACGCGCACGATTGAATAACGCTGTTTCCACATCTGCAGGTAAACCGGTACCAGTATGACTCCCTTGCAGCCAGGAGCGAATTTGCAGGACTAAAGGCTGTATTGCACTATCCTTGTTATAGCTTTGGTAATCCGTGGTAATCACTTGATTGGCCTGGGCCATAATCGCATCAATGTCGGTAGGCACTTCGGCATTTAATTCTGGTGGACGTTCATCAAAAATCGGGAAGGCTTCGACTTCATAAGTTGGCAGCACGATAGATTCGAGAACTTCCATTTCAGGCAATAAAACCTGTGGAGCATCCGGGATCTGTACTGCTGAAATATCTACGTTAGGCCGGGTCGGTGCATCAATCACCATCAGGTTAGGCATTTCAGGAATCTGAATCTGCGGCTGTGCCGGTGCTTGTGGTAATTCAAGATCAGATAAGTCTAGTCCCTCAAGCAAAACACCAATATCGATACTGGTCTGATTACGATGGGTATCCAGTCCAGTCAATGTCAGCGGTGCATAGTCGCCAATCTCGATATTGGTATCCAGTGTTTCAGGCGTGTAGTTGACAAGCTCACTTGGAATCTGAATATCATTGGCCATGATTGGCGCGTCTGGCAAATCAAAGCCCAAGCCAGGAAACGCGCCTGGCTGTGGCGAGTTAGGTGGCTGCTGAATATCAAGATCCAAAGCATACGGCTTAGGCGTTTCAATACTAAGATTCGGTGTTTCTGGTAGTTCAATCGGCTCAAATGTGGCATTTTGCGCATTGGGTAAAACAGGAACACTATCTACACGATCCACTGTGACATTGGATAATGTTCCTACGGCTTCTTGCATACTCGAAAGCAGCTCATTACTGCGGCCTTCAAAGTATTTCATCTTATCTTCGACTTGCTCAATCGCTTGGTCTACGACATTAAGAGTAGGGATAATCATGCTTAAACTCTCCGTTTCGTTTGTGCAATGTCGATAGAAAGATCGTTGATATATCCAAACTTACCGAGCATATTGATGGTGAAATTAAAATGCCGACCACGCAAACCACGGCCAAACAATACGCGGCCATTGGTCAACTGTCCTGATTGTTCTGCAGGTAGTGCGTATTGGTATTGCTGATAATTTCCTGATTGGGTGGTGCCTACATCTACAGTGAAAGCCTTGCTTTGTCCTTCGAGGGTGTATTCCATATACATACCGAGTGGATGAGCTAGGTTTCCTTTACCTATGTCAATCTTTGGCATTTCTACCCTGGCTGCGATTTCAGCATGGCCATAGTCCAGGGATTCAATACCGCTTGCAGTTACGCCATATAGTCGGCCATCAATTACTACAAGTTGTTCATAGTTAAATGCGTCGTAACGTGACATATCCCATGAGTCGCTACTACTCCAAGCAATATGGCTGTCATGGTTATCAATGCTCTCATCATCAATAAACAGCGTATCGTTAATCTGTCCTTTCGCCTTTTTAAATCCGCTGCCTTCATCCTTGATCGTTAAACTATCCTGGATAAGATCAATCGGCTGACTTAACTCAATAAATACATCCGATAAAATTAGGCTATCTTGAATCAGGTCATTAAATCGATTAACTGTTTTAATGCTGTCTGAAATGACAACTTGATCGTGAACCAAGTCGGCAAACTTGATAAAGCTGCTATCCTGGGCTTTTAATTTATCGTTGATCAGCTGACTGGATTGCTTAAACGACTGCACCTCATCCGACAATACCAGGCGTTCTGTGATGATATTTTTCAGCGTATCATTCACAGTGTCATGGATAGACAAGCTATCTATTATCAGGCTATTTGCAGTTTTATAATTGCTAACCTGGTCACGCGCTTTTAAGCTGTCATGAATTATATTGGTGGCCGTATTTTTGCCTGTATATTGCTCAGAGATCTGCAATGAATCCTGGTGCAAAACCTTGATGGTTGAACGTAGTTCATCGGCAATGACAATTGAATCTTCAAGATTGGTTTTGTATTTGGCAAAACTGGTATCTTTAATTTTTACAGCATCAACTATCAATGCCTTTGCCGTTATAACTTCGGTGTAGCTGTCCGAAATCTGAACCCGATCTTCTAACAATAAAAGTGTGGCATTAATCGCCTGGTCGGAAATGACTAAGCTATCATCCAAGCGATTAATGATTTTGCTAATAACAGTGTCGGTAATTCTCATCTGGTCTGCATCACCAGACCTTACTTTAGCGAATGAAAAGTCGCTAATGAATAATGTTTCTTGTACGTCATCACGATAATTACTCATTGATAACCCCTACAAAGTGATAATTAGATTTACTATCTACCAATGAACACTGGCCAACTGCTCTATAAGTTCGCTGTTCATTGATTTCACTTATGTTGACATACTCACTATCACCAAAAGAAACCTTACTGCTTGTCCTGGTAATCATGTTTCCATTTTGATCAGGCGATACAGTGAAATACTTACGATCAATATCTTTGGTTTTAATCTGCAGCGTGAAGTTTTTAATCTGCCATTTCAGCTGTTGTATTTCTTCTAGCGTTGGATATTCATTTTTTGAATACTCATGAATTTTTGGTGCACCACCGCCACCGCTATGATTCCACTCACTGCTTTTAGGATGGATCAGCCAAGTATAATCAGCCGGCAATCCTGGTACCCAAGGACCTTGATCGGCAAAGTCGCTATAAGGTGTTGGACTATAGTTTTCAATTTCTACCCATACCGGGTTGCCATTTACCGGATAGGGTTGTCCTGTCCGTTTCTCAAAATTGCCATGCCATGCAAACACAAAATCATAGGTCCAGTAACGGTATGAAGTTGGATCGGTTATATAAAATAGTTCTAGTGATTCACGGTAGGTTTTATTTTTCTCGTTTTCTTTATAGGCATGTAATACGGTAAACCGATTAAACATGGGAATAAGGATGGCATTCACTACCGATCTATCTTCAATGTTAAGTGATTTTGTTAAATGGCTGAAATAGCGGTTTCTCCACATGGTACCCCCAATTGAACCGAAATAATCAAAGGCAAAATGAGGTTTAGAATCATAACCATGGTCACGCCCTTCTATGGTGGTTTCTACTGTAGTACCTGATGTTTCCTTACGCTCATCTATATCGGTGGTATAGAAATTTCCTGATATACGTGAATCGCCTTGGTATTCATTCATGTACCACTTACCGACGATCATATATTCTTCATAGTCTGTATCTACCACTTTGTTAAAGGTGCGGTTGTCATAAAAATACTTCACTACTTTTAGATCATCGCCTTCATAGTAGGCATACATGATGGTATCGCATTTTGCACTGACACCAGATTCCAGTGCTGAAAAGTCAAAAGAGATACAGCCATCCATTTCAAAGAATGGAAACTTGATTTGTGGTTGAAATTCAGGCTTTGCCGGATGATACAGATAACCGCTATATACCTTTTTCACATGACCGGTATGGTTGGCCATTGGTTGTGCCTGGTAGTTATCCCAATATTCAACTTCTGCTTCAAAGTTACTTGCGCCTGATCTTGCCAGGATTTCATTTTGATCAACATGGCGAAATTTATATAACAGGCTATTTCTTAAAACATCATCACCGCCCCGTATATGGTTAAATATATGGTTGAGATATTTGGCAATTTGGTTTTTTTCTTCGCTGCTTAACTGGCTATCATTGAGATTTACCGCTTCGGTACCGTAATGCCATAAAGAAGGATTAAGCGTTAGCGTAAGACTGTACGTGTGGCAATTAATTAAGCCTTTTGAATCGTAGCTGTAGCCGGTGTTATATGCACTATGGCCATGCGTATTGAATGACCAACCACATGCTGTAAACATGGATTGTTGATTTCTAAAATCTGCCACATCACAGACTTTAATAATCACACCGGCACGTAACCACCGGTCAAAAGCAATCTTGTCTTTCGGGAATGATTCACCGCTAGGTAATGCTTTAAATTTATCTAAAATTTTTATTATTTCAGTATCTTGAAGTTCTTCTTCTACATATTTCCTAAACAATGCATCAGCAGTTAAAGGAATGATTGGTAACGGCATGACATAAACCGCATCACTGATTTCAACAAGCCAAGGATTTTGATTGCTATCAAAAGCTATGCCGTGTGTCTTAGCCCACTTGTAATCGTACTGAAACTGGCCATCAACTGGTGGAACACCTTCATAACCTGGCAATCTGACATTCTGGTATTTTGGCCAGATCTCTTTAAATATTGTTTCAGGCAAAATGATTTGAGCTCGTTCAATCGGATGATCCGGCAAGGCTTCAAACTCTTGCTTACCATAGCCGCCAACAATCTGCATAACTTCGGCCATAGCCCCACTATACCAGGCAGGATTATGTGCAAAATATTGTGTGCGTTTTAATACACCTTCTTCTTTTGGGATAAATTCTGGAAAATCATAACTTTGATCAATGGTCAAACGCTCAAGACTTAATTCTTTACCCGCTTTAGAATCGGTAGCCCTCTCCAAACGTCGTCTACACTGCTCGGTGATTTTAATTGACACCTTTTGATCATCACGCACAGATGCCCGGGTAATTACACCACTAAAAAACATCGGGATATACGGCTTAACATAGCCGTTCTTTTCAAGCTGGTATTCTTTCTGGTGCTGCTTGTCTACGATAACGCGAAAGAGATCTGCGGCATCCTGAATAAGCATGGTGCCGCCATCCGGCAAGTCATGGACCTGTCTGAGTGCATTTAAGTCTGCTTCGGCCTTATAAGTAGAAAAACGATGAACTACAGCTGCAATGAAATTTAAATCACGCCTGGTAGGTTCATCGTTCTTTACAAATAGCCCATATGGTTTTTGGGCCATAGTCTTACACCGTTAAGCTAAGTCGATACCCGAGCTCGTAAACGTCGCCATTCTGGAAGGTACGCGCAATTGGGAACTTGGTTGCTGAAATTAGAACACCGGTAGTCGAACCTTTTGCAGAAGTCGTCAGCACTGCAGCACCAGTCACGGTTAAAGTGCCTGCCGTTGCAATAGTCAATTGCGCTGCAGTAGCCATATTGTCAATCGAATTGGTATTGGTTTCTGCCGGTGTCCAGGTCGGACGGTTAGCAGCGGTATAACCTTCGGTCTGACTGACAATTTCAGATGCTATGGCTGCAAATTGTGCAGCTGTCCAGGTGGAAGTCGGTGCAGTGGTGCCGCTAAACAAAGCCATGTAATAATTAGAAGGTTTTGCTTTGGAACCCAATGCGACATTCAGGATATGTGCAATGCCTTCCGTGGGAACAATGTTAAAGGTGCGTTGCCATTCACCCCCATTGACACGATCAAAGTATTCACCCACCGGCATCAAGCCGCTTGCAATCATTTCTTGCATTTGTTCAAGGCTGACTTGAGCTGTTGTGCCATCACCCAAAGCAATATTAATGTTTTGTTTTTCCATCGAAATAACACCATCTATTATGATGATGCTACTTTGCTAGGGTTATCATCCTTTGATCAAACCTTACAGACTGTCCAATTTTTGCAGTGATACCTTTTAAACGTTTGGCTTGTGGTTCAATCAAGGTACCTACCGGACTGCCGATCACATAACCATGCTGTGAAAGCCAAGTCACACCGCGTCCACCCTGGGCAAGTTCGCCAAGATCCTCGCTGTCCATATATACTGCACTACCCGGAATAGGAGCTTGTGCGGTTTTCTTTATGAAGTTTAAATTTTGCGGCTGTTCCCCACTCAAAAAAACTACGTGATCGACTTGGCCAACCCAAATACCACCATCAACCGGATTCATAAAGGTAATCCGCTGCGGCATAGCAACATAATCATAACGCTCATCAAGCAAATGAAAGTTTAAAGCCTGGGAAAAGCGAATAATATTGCGTTCTGCAGTCAGTAACCGCCCTTGCCAGTAGCCTAAAAACTTGCCGGCTTTCATTGGCGACAGGTCCTTAAACTGAATACTTCGGCCTAAATTTTCCGTATTGGAAATATTCACCACACGTTGTGCAATCGGGTATGAGTCAAACTTGCGTAGGTCGGTACCGTCCATGGACGTGCAATAGATATTGACGGTATCCACGGATGAATCAAAGCAGAACGGCAAAATCACTTCAATTGCAGATTGGGAATCTACCTCAATGCCGCATAAGGCAGATAGGCCAGATTCCTTGCCGTTAGATTGCCAGGTAATCGCTACATTATATTGACCTGCTTTAAGCGCACCGTCGCTTTGCTGTTGGCACATTACCGATGACGGTGTATCTATGGTCAGGTTTTGCAATAACGCGCCATTAAACGTATATAGCGCAGCACCATCACAGATATAAACCAGGTTATTAATAACCTCATAGCTTACCTGGTCTGATTTCAGCTGCCCTAATACCTGATGCGACCAATCCAACGGGTTAATTTTGACCAGGCTTAAACCTAAAACGCCAAATACATCACCATGCAACGAGCTTTGCCATAGGCTTTTGTATGCAACGTCCGATACTTCTTTACCGGTACGACGGATTGCTACACGTCCTGATGAACTTACATCGACATTGACGGCATCACGCAAGCGAATAAAACCGCCCTCCTTGGTCCGTGTTTCCATTTCATCATCATGAGATACATTATCTATCCCCTTAAACGGTGTAATGCGCTTCATTGAATACCACCTCCTTTCCTGTATTGATCACTATTCCCATCTGGTCGAATATAGTGAACTTTTAACCAAGCATTAGGCAAACCAAACACAGGTTGATTAATGGATACTGGTTTTATCTCTTGTGTTGTAATGACGCTTGGCTGTTTGGCCAAGATAACTTTTAAACGGCCTTTAAAATTGCTTATATCCATTTCTGATGTATAGGATTCAAATCCTTCTACATCAACCTGGCGTACACGATGACTTACCCAGGCTTGACCAAACCTTTCCGCATTAAATCCGTTGGGGATGGTAGGCGCAGGATAGCCAATATACAAACCTTGCGGCTTGTATAGTGTGTCACCTTGTCGTCTTGTTCCCATCATTGTTGCTTCAAAACCACTGGCATTGACTGTACGGTTAAACAGTTCAATACGATGAGATCCAAAAGCCAGACTGCTTAAACCAAAGCAACTAATAGATTGAGGACCGTAATAATTGATATGCAATGATGGACGGCCAAATTCCTGACTATTATGGCTTTCAATCTGTTCGGCATATTGCGGTGAACCATCCAGGAGTAGATGCCATCCCATGCGAAAAGAGGATATTCCAATCGGTTTAACGTAGTGCTTTCTTAAAAATATGTTCGGAACAGAAATTACTTCATTTCTAAATCCGAAAACTGACATTTTACGATGCTGCAATTCGATTCTGGCATGACCAAATACCTCGCCAGGAGGACGAGTACCACCATCACTATTTACATAGTGCAGGTTATAAGATTCATGATTAGCCTTGGCTTGTGCAGGTGCTTCTATTACCGCATAAATGGTATGTGGTGAAATTCTTGGCCGGGTATCTCTTATTTGCAGCAAGTCGCCCATGGTCGGAACAGAAATCGTCCGATTTCTCAAACTGACATGCGGTGTGCCTATCGTAAGTTCTTGAATACCTGGTTCAACCCTGATGCTGTTAGACTGTACATGCGGTTCACTGAAACGAACAGCATTAAATCCAGATGCAAAGATGACATTACTTTTAACGCCTGGTATGGCCACTTGATGTTTTGGTGGTTCAATACCTAAAGCCGGCAAACCATCTACAGCATCAAGAATAATATTCTGCAAGCTATACGGTGGAGCTATGGTCTTGGTCACTTTAAGTTGACCAAATGCCATGGTACCAAAACCACTAATCGGTATTCTCTTGGTTCGATAAGCTATATCAGCCTTACCAAAGACATTGGCATTAAATCCATCCAATGGATAATACTCAAAACTTAAACGCAAAGCAGGTTGGCCAAACTCCATGCTGTTAATGCTACGCTGTCTGAGTTCGGGTGTGACATTTCTTAAACGCGGTTCACCGAAATAATCGCGGTGCGTCCATCGTGGTGTAACCTTGGTCCAGTGAATCGATAGCTCATTCCATCCAAACGCATTATTCTCAATACCATGCGGCTCGATATAGCGCGTATGCAATTCGATCTTATGAATCGGAATATATTTAGGTGCAATGCCGTAACGCGATTCGATGGATAGCGTTCTGATTCTGAAATCTATCATCGGCTTGCCAAATTCCATAGAATCAAACGCGCCTACCCAACGATATTGACGACGTGTATTGATCACATTCGGATTACCCCACATGGTATGTGGTTGGCCTTTCACTGAAAGCACAGCAGCTGCGTTAAATGCAATAATCCACCGACTCATTGGTGGGTTCTCAATACCATCTAAGCGTAGATAACGGATGCGATCTGCAATCATTAATACGCCAAAGGCTGTATAGGAATTGGATTGTGGTTTGATCTGTCGTGCTTTATTGACAATGGAAGTAATGCCAAAACGTGCAGCATTAAAACCAATTGCACCCATTTTTTTATTTCGGTTCTCAATGGCTGACCACTGGCCAAACGAACCAGGATTAAGACCATCGTTAGGATCATAATTCTGCTGAATGATCTGCTTTCTGTTCCAGACTTGTGCAGTACCATAGCGCAAGCTGTCTGCCGTACCTGCAGTAGAAAATCCTTTAAGCTGTACCCAACGCTTGTACAGTTCAATTTTGTGCGTTTCAGGAATAATTGACGCATTAAAGCCCTGGCCATAAACAGCTTGAACTTCTGGAATGATACGGCTACCAAACAGTGAAGCAACAAACCCTTGCGGCTTGATGTGCTGTGTACCACCGACCATGTGATTTGTTTCAAAATCACGATAGATTGAACCAGGAGCAATGGTTCTAACGCGGTACCAGGTAGTAGGTTGGCCAAGTAATGCTGCATTAAATCCCCTAACCAGAATCTCACGCGAACCATGCTCAATACGTGGTGAGTTGATTGCTTGAGAATTAAAGCCTTGTGCTGAAACATTACGGTACCTGAACCATACCGTAATATCATTCCCCATTCGCAGTGACGATAAAGCACCTGCAGAAGCAATATATTGCTTAAAATTACTGATCCATGGCTGACCAAAAGCCATAGAATTAAACGATCTAGGATTTAATTCAGGTGACTTGGCAAATACAGCCTGACCAAAGCGGTTGATTTCAAGCAGGCTAAAACCACGTGCCTGGATCTTGCGTATCCGGTCAGCCACCATAGCTGAACCAAATACACTGGCATTAAATGCACCCGGGAAAACCGATGGCGTTTTATTCCAGATATTTGTATTGCCAAATAAAGCTGAATTAAAACTAGGTGGCGTGATAAATGAGCGATTGGAATAAACTGTAGCCCAATCACTAAAAGCAGTATGTGCTTCACCTTTGACGTTGATATAGCGACGTGTATTTTTAACAGCAATATCACCAAACACGCCACCGACAATCTTAGGACTATTGGCCAGGAGTATTTTTTGAGCCTTGTCGAAAATACGCGGATAGCCTGGATTAAATGATTCAAAGCCTTGGACACTTAAATGCCGTGGATTATGCGATACCCATTGTGTACCGTACTTGGATTGTTCCTGTCCTTTAGCTTGAACATACCGCGTCTTTAAGTAAATTAAAGCCTGGCCGAATTTACTATCAATAAAACCGGACGTTCTCAGGAATCGTGGCGATACTAATGGACCATTAATAGAGGGTGCATTAATTCCAGTTGGATAAACAAATTGATTGGCCTTGGTATTGATAACTTTTGGCATACCAAAGGCAAGAGAATACAATCCGTAAGGATTCACATACTTCACACCACCTATTAAATAAGGTGTACCAAAAGCAGCAGCATTAAATCCATTATGTATTACATATTGACGTAGGTTATATGTTTTGGCCGCACCAAAAGCACCTGCATAAAAACCGCTAACTTTTACTTCCTGGTTTCTATTTTTAAATAAGGCAGCACCAAAAGCAGCGGCATTAAATCCTGAAACCTGAATATGTTGGATTTTGTTGTAAATTTTAGGTGAAGGAAATGTAAGAGCAGCAAAGCCAATAGGACTTGTGAACTGTGTGAATTTTAGTTTTGGCGAACTAAATTCTGTTGCCAAAAATGCCATTGGACCTACATATTGCGTTACAGGAGGACCACCATCAGGAACACCCAAAAACGTGGCATGTAAGTCATAGGAAACACTTAATTCAGACGGTACAGGCTGCTTCTGAAATGTCGCAGTAATCAGATACGGTTTATCATGCTCGTAATTGTCTGCCATAAATCATGCATCCGGATGAGGTCTTGTCGGAACAGCAAAATTTGCAGTATGCCTGCACACACCCTTCGTTACTCTTAGATCATCAACATAACCATCCAAATGCCAGTTGTTCGGCAGCACACGACCATTACCCGAGCCAATAGACACATTTGACGTGTTTGGGCTATTAAACGGTATATTGTTTTGAATGGTTGTTGTTCCTTTTAGATTTCCGTTAAAAAATCCATATGTTGTTCCAGCAGCCCGACCAAACTCTATATGATGCCAAACATCACGTGCCAAAGCGGAGCCAATTGTAAATTCAGCTGTTTGTATGGTTAAATTTGTACCGCATCGTTGTAAAGAAATGGTCGCATTCGCTTTGTCAACAACCGCTAGGTTCCAACCACCCCCACCACTGGATAAATCCTGAAAGCCGGCACAAATAATTGGGAGTACATTTTCATAGATTGATGCACCTGTCGGAACATAGAGCCAAGCTTCAATTGTGAAATCTTCTGTCACCCCAAACAGGAAGCCTGCGTTATTATTTGTGTATATATAGTTGTTGTCAGTGAACCTGCCACTACTTCCACCGAATTTGCTTTGTGCCGTTGAAATAACCGGATTACCAGACCTATTCCAGACCGTACCTTTTTGATCAGTGAATATTGTTGAATTATTGGCTCCATCAAAATGCAATAGAGATGACACATTAGTCCAATAGTTATCTGCGTCAGCAATGATGGTAACTTCATTACTAATAAAACTGGTGGAACCACGCCATACACGAACTTTATAATAATACCTAGTACCTTCTATAACCTCCTGGTCAACGTAGTACATGGTTTTTAAGCCAGTAACAATAGGTGTTGGATGAGCGTTATCTACTAATCCAACCATGCTTGTTAATGATCGAATAATGTCAAATGAATCGAAATGACCAAACTGAGCAAACTCAAGACGAATGCCAGACTCAACCGTCATAGTAAATTCCCGTAGTAATCTTCCTGTTTCCAGTAGCCCTTTTGATCGTGCCAATCACAATAAGCTTTAAAGAAAACCTTTTCACCATTTACCAGTTGATCCTGGACAAATGGCCCAAGCCAAAACTCGACTTCACCATGCGACTTGCTGCTAAGTTCTACGCAGTACATCTGGAACTTTGGCTGTGCCATAAGGTGTGGCCAATTAATTTTATTCTCATCTGCTGCATATTGATCTGCAACAAAACCGCCAACACCAATACCTTGAGCCGGTGGCTTTTCTTGAACTGGTACGGTTTTCTTTTTACGTGGAGCGCGAGGTTTCTTTACCGGCTGCTCTACTTTATTTTCTTCTGTCATATCCACCTAACTCTCAATAGAAATAAAGGTTTAACCACTCATACTCTGTATAAGTGGCCACTTCTTTAAACCTTAAAGATTTTATTGGTACCGTTGTCCCAGGTCACAATAATGTCACCACCATTAGGTGTGATCGGTAAGCCGGTGGCTGTATCGATATAGGCAATCAGTGGCGAAGTAGATTCAACGCCGGTATCCACATAAATAATGATTGCACCGATGGAGTTACCACTCACCGATACAAACGTACAGTCAGCCGCATCTGCAGCACCACCTGTTGTAGCTTTTGATGTGAGTGTCACCGGTCCTGCAATACGCGCTGATGATGCTACGTCTGATAAGTATTGATGCACGCCAACTTGTGCCGTATAAGCACTGGTACTTACCAGAATGACTTTAATTGTATCTGTCATCCAGTTAATTTGCGCTTCCAGAAAACGCTGCCGCGCAGCGTCAAATAGCGTATTAGCCATTAAAAAAATTCCCAAAACGGATTATGAAATTAATCCATTATGGGAATCGTGGTGGTTTGAACTGAAACCCTACAGGGGTGCTGCTTAAGGCCAAAACGACATGGAGATATGCGGAATGTCTTCACGAGTCATACGGCGTAAGTCTGCATCTGGTCGTTCACCAAAGTATTCAGTGAATTTCATTTCAGCAATTTGAGCACGGTTTGCATCAAAAAATTCGGTATCAGGAATACTGAATGCCTTATGCAATGCCCATTGAACTAAGTGAACATGATGAGATTTATTAATCTCTGGCACATCGTCCAGATTTGCCATTGCTACCAATGGCAAACGATAGCCTTCAAGAATTAAAGTGCCATTTTCATCCGGTGTGGGAACCAGACGTAAACCCGTATCAGACTGAATTGCATGTACTGGTGTTCCCTGTCGTGTACGCCAGTCAGAATAATAGGTCTTACTCAGCATTTCTTCCGATGACAACTCAATGCCACGACCACAACGGCCACTATCCGGATCAAACTGAATATGTGTTAATTCATATAGACTTTCATGCAATGCATATTGTGAGCTGCCAGCGACCACGGCAATTCTGCAAATATCGGGATTTGCATGTTCATGAAGTAGACGTGCACGTAAGCATGCTTCCTCTACTGCATCATTCAACCAGTCAATTACCTCCGCATCTTCATTAAAATAAGGCTGTACCTTATCGTTTGATTCAGTACGAAAGCGTGAAAGCAGCTCACTCAATTTCATTAAACAACCCCGAATTGATGGATTTTATCTACTGCAACTTGCTTCAACTCATCCAGCTTTAAGTTGCTGTCCAGTTTTTCCTTGTAACGTTCTTCAACGTATTTGATCAAGGTATCCTTGGTACGAAAACCACGAACGGCCTGAATTTCTGCACTTTTGAGTTCTTCCGCTTCATCAGCCTGCTGCTTTTTTTTAGCCTGTTCATCTAGGATTTGTTGTGTGTCATCTTGAGTAGAGGCCTGTTCTGTCAAAGCTCCACCTTCTACACGTTCAAACTCGGGATGAGACAGGAACTTTTGAGCTAAGTTACTTGGTACCGTACGTGGCACACCGCGCTTGAATACCAATTGAGTGCCATAAAGGTTATCTGTCCAGGTATCACGGTTTGCCTTATAGCAGATTGTCACGCCAACTGCCGGGGCTGCCTGCGCTGTTGTTTGTACTGCAGGTTGAGACTTCACATTTTGTAATTGCTGCTGCAATTTCACGATTTCAGCACTCAAGTCCTGTACATCTGATGGATCAGGAAGATCACGGGCAAGATTGACCACAGCTTTGAATAGATAATCTTTGGCTTTTTGTTCAGCCGGTAATTCAGCATATGGTAAAAAACAAGGATGCTCTTTCTTCTCAGCATCTTTAACTTCGCCATACTTCCAGCCTTCTTTTTCCTTCTGTGCATACCAAGACTCATGCGATTGTTCAGGTGTTGCATCAGGGTTTTTTAAGTGCATTTCAACACCTAATAAGGCACTTTTCTTTTGCCAATCAGGTGCGCTATCCCAAGATGGCTGTGACTCATCTCCTTGTGACAGGCAGTAAGCAGCATTAATTGAGTGGCATAGCATTGCAATCGTTGTGAGTTTCATTGTTATTCCTCTTGGATAAAAAAAGAGGTATTAGCGTCTCCCAACATCCAATACCCCAAAGGCTTAACCTAGTTATCGTTATTCGCTGCAGATTAGCGCGGGCCTAGCAATTCACCAGATACCAATACTTTGATATCAGATGCCTTCGCATTTGCTGCACCACCTGTAGTAAGTGTGAGTACTGCTGGCTTAGGCAGTGTGACCAGTTTTGTTCCTGTCGCACGTAGACGGCCAGCTGCATTCAAAGCACCGCCACTAATGAAATATGCGGCATCCTGTGGTACATCTGTAGAATCCACACCATCCACATACTTAAAGCCAAGCGAACCGGTTACAGCTGCTGTCATTGCAGTATTCACAATGACCTGGGCATCATCTAAACGGAAACCTTCAGGTAGGCTACCGAGTTCGATCACATCACCAGAAGCCACTGCTGCAGTTGAATTTGAATCAATCACTGCACCTGTTGCATTAGTGGCTAAAGCAAAAGCCAGTACAGTGGTATTACCATATGGCACTGCACCACCAAACTGACCAGGTGTGCGTTTGCGTTTAATTGTCGCCATGAGTTCATTACTCCCAAATGATTGAAGGAAGGCCGATTGCTCGGCCCTGCCCTGAAACTTAGCCTTGAAGTTTCACGACGGTATCAACGGTAATCACACCATGATCGGTATATTGCATGTCACTGCCATCACCGTTCACGTCCACATTGAAGCGGATCTTCTTCACGCCACGGATTGCACCGACCAAGAGCTCAGCTTTGTCACCATGGTCAAGGTCAGCTTTTTCAGACCAGAAGTATGAAATACCTGTACCTTTATGTGCTGCAAACGCTTCAGCAAGTGCTTGTCCACCCAGGATGATTGAACGGTCAATCGCATGAGTGGTACCAAACGTTGCTGGAACAAGTGCATTATCTTCAACCTCACTGGTATATGAAGTTGAGTAACGGATAGGATCGCCGGCACGGAAGCGAATCGCATGTGACATTTTGCGGATCAGGAAGTTATTCCACAGACCAACTTCACCACGGAACAACGGATGCTGGTTGGCATTCGATGCACGGGCAATCGCTTCAGATTGCAAAGTACGGAAGCCAGGTTGCTTAGCAAACCAGTTGTACTGAGTTGGAGATACCAACCATAAGCGCAACGGTGAATCATCCGAGCCATTATCACCTTCGACCTTAATACAAGGTGGCGGCAAGATCATGTCATCTACCACTGAACGCATAGAATCCACGGTATCCGGAATGAATAAGTCAGTAGTTGTAATATCCACTTCACCAGCGTTCACGGTAAATGCTTTTACACCAGCACCATTGGCCAAGTAGTGACGGTTTTTAGTCGGTGCTTTTACATCATTGACCATGATTTTTTTGAATTTTTCATGTGATGCAAGTGGAACAGCCCATTCAGCATTATTCGAGAAACCACGAGCACCACATAAATGCACCAGTGTCGATAAGTCGCTATAACGATCCATCAGATCCTGTGCGATTGGACGACCCAAACGGCGGAAATCTACCGGTGAACGGATGGAAGTCATCACGTTGCCCAAGTCCACAGGGAAACGTGCCTGATCTACACGTAGACGATCCTCAACGATGGTCATACCAACGCCACGACCTTCAGCGTATTCACTACCCATGATCGGATAAGCGTTTACCGGTTGTACCAAGTTAAAGGTAACTTCATCACCCTTTTGCTTGCCAAGATCCATGACACGCACAATCGGCATGTGGGTAGATGACTGGTTTTTAATTTGCGCTTCTGCACTGCCTTCACCTTTCGGCATAGTGCCAACCATCTTGTTGATGATCGAATTACGCTTCAGGCTTTTTGCGAACAGTCCTACCGACTGTTGTACCGCATTGGTTTTATCACCATATGCAGCATGGGTTTTATCTGTCATTAGAATTCTCCAAAAGATTATCCACGACGTGCCATGAATTCATCTACCTTGTCAGTCGACCAGTTCTGCATTTCTAAAAGCAGTTCAGGGCCGGACAATGTAGACAAACGTTCTTCTGCAGAAAGTGCTGCTGGTGCACCTGCTGGCAGATCTGACACGCTGATAGGTATTTGTTTAGGAGCGTTCTGTACAGCTTGCTTGGCTTTGGCAATCATTTCCGCTGTAGGATTGGCTGCCGGTGCCGCTTGATTAACATTGTTTTGGGACTTATACAGACTAAGCAGTTCATTCACGTCCTGAGCATTTCCACCCTGCAACACGTTGTTAAACGCATTACGAGTGATGCTAGGCTGTGAATCCATCCAAGTTGCAAACTCGCTAGACTCTGCAATTGATTCATAATCCGGATGAGCAGATTCAATCGTTGCAAAGTGTTGTTGCTCAGCACTGAGCTGCTGCATTTGCTGCTGCTGTTGCTGAAATGGGGCAAGTGCCTGTTGTACTACGGCTTCAACCTGAGCTGAAACACGCTGATTTATTAAGGCATTTACACCTTTTACAACTTCTTCTTCAGAAAAATCACCAAACAAGGCAATCACATCTGCATCATTACCACTGGCCTGAATTAAGGCTTCCGCGGTTGCTGCATTTTGCTGTGCCTGTTGGCTCTGGTCAGGAGCTTGCTGTGCTGCGAGTTTTGCGTTTGCTTCATCAAGCTGCTGTTTAAATAACTTGGCTTGATCACGGGCACTTTGTAAACTTTCAAAAGGAATGGTGTGTTTACCATCTTTTGCCAGAACTACAGTGTTGTCCGCATTCTGCTCATCTTCACCTGGAGCCTTTGCTGGTTCAGGATCAGGTTGTTGCTCTGTATTAACAGCTGGTTCTGCTGTTTTCCCTGCGTCTGCTGGTGTATCAGTCTCTTGTTCTGGGTTAGTGGCTGGCACACTAACTTTTTCCGCCGGAGCGGTATCGCCATATAGCGCAGCATTCAGTAATGCTGCGCCCTGTTCAGGAGTGACTTGTCCATCATTCGCTTCAATGCTATTCAAGATTTCTGTATTACTCATGCCTTTCCTGCTACTTATCGCAGTAGCCGCAAAATAGGTGAAGTGCAGACTTGTTACAGTCGCTTGCTGTCGATTGCTCAACTGGATTTGATTTTGCAAGGAGGCATGAGGAAAGTAGAAACCCTACACGGGGTCGGAAAATTTAGAGCAACAAGTACGTCTTAAATAGTTTGTTTTTTTAAATACAGGAAATTCAGACTTACAATGTTTACAGATACGGATTCCACATGGATATTCACCCTGTTTATTCGGGGTCAATGACAGTGTGTCATAAGGAATATTTAAAAATTGACAAACCTTTTTCTGCATCTCTTGTGATGGTTTTTTTTCACCACTTAACCAGGATTGAATAACATTTTTACCAAACCCAAATCTTTCCGAAAGCTCTTTACAAGATATATTTTGAGCATCCTTAATTGATCGAACTTGATTTAAAAAACCATTAATGTCCCGTCTTAATTCAAAGAGTTCTTGGGATGCTGAAATCAAATCTCTATTACTTTGATTTATCATTTCTTTATTTTTCATTAATAAATCTCCAAAAAAAGACCCGTTCCTTGGGGAAAGAACGGGTTAGAAAAAACCACAGCACTGGTTTAATGAAATCGTTACCTGAATCGGCACAGTCAGGTAAAACTGCTGTCAGGGGACATCCAACCCTACCTAAACGTTATTTATTGCAGAACTTCTTGGCGGAAACTGCAAAATGCCTGGATGCTCTGTACTTTTATAAATGATATCCAAGGATTGATATCTTCCAGTTCCTAAATCACTTTAGGCCATCCATTCCCACCATTGGCAAGTCAGGACTGAGCAAACGCCACGTTTTAAGGCATTACATTTGAGAGTGATTAACAAGCGCACGTTCATCTTTTGGACTACTCGATTTCTTGTTGCTTTGCTTTCCCTGCGGCAGTTCCCCAGTTGCTACTTACATCGCTCACCGCATCGACTGCGGATTCAATCACTCTCAAATATAATGGCCTTGAATGTGGGAGTTGAACCCACCTTACAAGAGGGAAAGTAAGCGCACCGGCTGCGACCAAGGGTAAATACCATTACTACTCTAAGCCGTTTATGGGTTATCTCGTTCTTTCGAATACATCAGCCCTGCTTTCATAATGGTAGTGCTTTTAGTTCATCTCCGAACACTCTATAGAGTTCTAGTTAGCCGAGTTTTTCGTGAGTCGGCGTCCACTATTTAGTTTTTATTGTGCCCATAGCGGCTTTTATGGTTCATTCAAACTAACAAACTTATCGACCAATATTGTGCTATGCCATCCGAAGTACGTCGCACATCCCTTCGGCAGTCCTCATCTCTTGCATGGATTTTTTACGTCCTACGCCACGATGGTGCGCTGTCCCATGACCTTTCGGTTTCGCTTGAATCTCGCAAGCTCATCAGATGGGTTGCTGTCTTTCCAGCTGTCATGTTTATCATTCTGCGGTATTGCTGCAACGCAAGTTGGGAGCGACCCATAGCGTCAGTTCCCTAATTCCTAGGTCACCCGTTCTTGTCATAAACAAAGACATTCAATTCTTGAATCTGTTATATCAAACGACAGGCCGGTTAAACCTGGACTATTGGAAGTTGGGGAGAACTCCCTGCAAAAGATCAACTAGCCTTGCAATACCAATTGACCTAATAGTTATTTGCTACCTGCAACCTTGCAGCTTCGCTTGATGGAATTAAATATAAATGCAGTGCTTCAGAAAGCTAGTATGAAAATCATACACTTGAATGACTAAGCGAAAATTCTGCACATAAACTGTCTACAAACTGGTTAAACGTAGATTCCTGAATTTCTTCTGCACATCCGTTATAGATCAGTGTATAGCTGTCATCTGTACGCTTGAACGTGAATGGCACATCATCCGCTTTCATTTTGTAAGTTTCTGAGTTTTCAGTAATCTCACATTCAGATGTAAATACAGTTTGACCTGGTATCCAAGCTTCAACAAAATCAGCAAAGTCACGACTCACCTGACCTTTTTCAACGTCCTGCCACTCTTTACGCTCAGGGTAATACTGTTCTGGGTTCATCATTACCAAAGCGATTGCCTGCATTAATTTCGATGGTTTCATTGTTCAGCTTTTCCTTGCTTATCCAATAGTTCCTGATAATGCTTTGCCATCTCAGGTTCTTTTTCACGCCATTCCTGCCATGTCTCATCAGTTAAAACATGCTTCAACCATTCAGGATGTTCCTTGTCTTTTTCGATAGGCTCATGACTGCAATGATAGAAATACCCATCTTCATCAAATACAGGCATTTCAGTTAAATCGTAGTGGTTAAGAAGCTCTTGAATATCATCCTGATCCAAGTCTTCAAACTCATCCTCTGTGATGATTGTGCACAAGCTTTCATGCTCTGCACAATAGAAGCCACCGCATGAGCACATGTGATCCTGATCGCCACAGCACACATAACCAATACCACGATCTATCTCGTTCTTGCAGCCCGGATGATCACAATATGCATGCATGTTATAACCTTGAAAGCGATTATTCTTATCGCTGAAATAAAGTCCGTAACCCATTAATTAAGCCATCCATTCTTATGCGCAATTTCTTTAATGACTTTGATTGCATTGCCATGTGCTTCTTCCACATCATCCGCAGGCATAATCACTGTTGATTCATTGGTCAGTTCGATGACACATAAATACTTTTGATTCTCTGCGTCATAATCAAAATGAGTTCCTGTGATAAACGGCAGGATCTGGTGAGTGGGGGTTTGAAGCCAGGCTTGTTCTTGTGTCATGTTGAATCCTCAGGCTGACCAATAAAAAAAGGATGAAAATATATTCATCCTTTTATTCTCAGTGCAGTGCTTCAGATTCTTAGTATGTTAATTAATCAAAATGTTTTCATGAAAAAACTAATAACAGCTTTAAACCTAATCGCTCAATAGCCGTTGCATGTAGTTGCGTAGGGTGGGATGAATTTTTTAAGAATGATCATGATAGTGAAGTATTTTTATTCACTCTATGATTAAATGAATATTTAAAATCAATGAATTAGTGTGTGTAATGATTAATCCAGAAAACTACAACTTGATAATTTGTGTAAATGAACAAATTGATGAGGATATAACCAAGAAAATTGAGAAATCAATAGAATCCGTACCTAATACTTTAATAGTTCCTATTCCACCGGCTGGTCCTCAAGCATCTATATTACTTGCTGGTATTACTTACATTGCAGTAAAAATATGTGATGGCTTCTTTACTAAAATAGGAGAAATGATAGCAGAAAAAGCTTTTAGTGACTTAATGAGATCTATAAAAGAAGGTCAACAAGAACCATATATTATAACTGCTGGCGGTATCATGAAGGGTACGACAAATGGCTATTCATTACACCACTCAATAATTTATGCACTAAGTAATGGCTCAACTTTAAAATTTATATTTAAAGCTGATTGGGATATGTCGCAGTTTAATAAAGCTGTAATAATTTATAACAGAGAAATGAGAAAATATGTAAAGAATCAAAATAATCAAATTTCTAATATTATTGAAACCAAGTTACCTTTCTCTGGGTTCCATATTATTACTGCCGATCTTGATAGCGATTCAATCATTCATGTTGATATATTTAAGCAATAATATTTTTGAACATTAAAAAAACCAGCATCAATTATGCTGGTTTTGAGTTACCAACATTGATATTAAATTAATTCATCCAAAAGATTTAACATTTTACTCTCAGCCTTTTGGCGCAATTTTAGACTAATTTTATTTGAAGTCAGTAACTGTGTTATGAGGAAAGCATTATCACGCTTTGCATCAATTTGACGGTTATTAGAGATTGCACTACTACCCATACATGATTGGTTACCACATTCAGGTTCATGTGCTTTGACATTATAACTATTTTTTAATTTTGGTGATTCTGCAATTGATGAACCTGAATCACTATAATCAACACTCAAAATGCCTTCGCCAATACCAAGTTTAAGTGCCTGATTCACCAACTGGGTAATTGGTTCACGTAAGGCACCGGCCTTAGTAACCGCATCTGTTAGTTCTGGCGATGCACCACACTTTTCTATAGCCAAGCATAGCTCATAAATTTGGTCCAAGATTGGAATGCGTGTTTCCAGTAGCTTATTAATACCAGATCTAAGTTTACTTTGTTCTTCTTCAAGCAGAATTATTGTTGCACCATCTGGAATGGTTGTTTCATTCGGACTGCTATAGGTTTCATTATCCGTGACCTTATATCCAAGTAGTGGATTCTCTATAACTAAAAAATCCCCTGAAATATGCCAAGCACTGCAACCAATCAATCGTGCTACTTGTTCTGCATTACCAGTTGTTTCTGTAGTTGGGTCTAATGCTAATGTAATCTGTTTTTGTGTCATGTTGAATCCTAAGACTAGCGAATAAAAGGACGAATATTCAATTCATCCTTTTATTTTCAGTGCAGCAGGTCGGATTCTTAGTATGTTAATTAATCAATAAGGCTTAATGGTTATGCTGGTTGTAATCCATTATCGGAATCAAAAGGCTTATTTTGTGCATTATTTTTAATAGCGTTCTGTGCAACTTCTTTGGGAAGTGATTTTGAACATAATGCCTCATGAGATTCAACAACTGACTTTACCTGATGAGGTTCAATGTTTATACCCTCATCCTTAAAGACTCCAGCAATCTGGTTTTCCTTACACCCGCCTTGATGCATTTCAAGGATTCTATTTACATTACCCACATAATTGAAGTGTTGATTCCAAGTTCTTTGTGACATGTTATTCACCTTTTCAATAATTAAATAAACCTGTGGAACAGTTAATGTTCCACAGTAGCAATACTATCAATAGCACAAATGTCCAGGTTGTAAAATGTAAACTGGTTTATTATTGCAAATTATCATTTACTCTAGCTGTTTCAATACCTTGCATAGGTGAATGACCATGCTGTGGTACCGGTGGATTCATTGGACTGGTATTTTGTTGCACCTGCATTCCTGCTACATCTCCACTTCCAATCTGTGCACTTTGCCCCTCAATGTATGGTGAACTAATATCACGTGCAGCTACTTGTTCCGGTGTAATAAAGTTCGGATCGTCACCACCAGGATTAGGCCGTTGATAACCAGCACCTTGCATAATCTGGTCAGCAACTGGTGCAATCTGAGGCATCTGTGCAATCTGAGCACCTGCTTGCATTGCAGAATAAGATGCTTGTACGCCTGTTTGAACTGACTTGGCATCAATATTCTTAATTTCGCTGGCAGTCTTACGCTCTTTCAGTTCTAGTTCTTTCACCTTCAGCTCTTGGCCAGCATCAATCAATGCCTGTTTTACTGCATCCTTAATACGTTGTTCAATTTCTTCTTCAGTCGGCATTTTAGCTGCTTCACGAATTGCCTGAATAATATCGCGCTTGAACGGCGTATCAGTAAGCGCAATAAGATACGGAAGAATGGGTTGCTGGATATTCGCTGGCAATGACTTAGTAACTTCAGACAAGGCAGCCAATTGCTGTGCACGGAAGCCGCTGGTACTTGGAACATCCTCAAGAATGACTTTAATACGGGTACGCTGTACATCATTGGATAAATACGTATAGCCTAACTCATCAGTTTCAGGCTTATTGATATGAACTCGACGTTCCTCAGTAATGGCATCCCCTTCAATGATAACAACTTCTTCCTGACTACCGAGATCCTCAACAATCATGGATACCAGCATTTCACCAACTAATGTCCGACCCTCTTTGAAATTGTCCACGATTTTACGCAGTGCTTGGTTAGACTGATCAATCTGCAGCTGCTCTTGTCGTCCTGAAGTTGCTGTACCTTGCTTGCCTTGGAATCCTGAAGTAATTGCACTGCTACGCTCAATCGCTTGACGTGAATCATTGAGCAGCTGGAACTGGTATTGATTCAATTCAAAATCACGCTCAACCTCAAATCGAGAACCTGTCTGGGACATATGACTACGATTCAATTCAACATAAGCATCTGGTCGTGCAATCTGCTGTAATACCTGTGCACGAGTCATTGGGGTAGCACCTCTTGTTGCCGTGACACGTACTGAACTCATACCCCAGCGTAATTTAGCCTGTGTTGAGTTCACAAGGTCTTGGCAATACTTCATATCACGTACGAAGCCATAAGGGATACCTGTGTTATCTTCCTTAAACCCAAAGAACGGCACATACGGAAAATAATGATGAGCATAAGGTGTAGGACCATCAAATAAACAGTGCGGTCCCATCCAATAACTACGGCGAACTTTAGCAACCTGTGCACGCTCTGGAATTGCATAGCCTTGTGTCAGTGCGAAGATATGTGCGGGATTGTTCTCATCAAACTCAACCACACGACCATCCTTATAGCGCAGCATCACCTGCTCTACCCAACGGCGGTACCAGACTTCTGCAAGATTGATCTCTTTGGATGAAGTATCGAACCAAAACCGTTCCGATAATGTCCAGGATTGAGCTTCACCCCAGGCACTATTTAAACCTGTTGTTTTACCGCCATCCAGATAGTGATCATCTTGCCACCACGATGTACCATGACGACCAATCGTTTCAATCAGCTCTTTATGATCAGGAAATGCCAGTTTCAATCGTTGAGGGTGAATCCAGCGCATACGGCGCAGCCATCGAGCATCGGACAAGTCAGATTCTTGCGCTTTCATGTCCCAATGGATCTCGTTACGGTTCACTGCAATGCAACGATACGGATATTTCAATGGATCCTGTTCGCGTTTGACCTCAACCCAACCAAGACCACAACCAATTTGAGGGCGAAATGCTTCACTACATGCTCGATCTGCTTTAGATAATCGTTCTGCCTGGTTTAATTTATAATTCAGTGCATCGGCAACATCCTGTCCACCAGGTTCGCCATTAGGTGTTACACGCCAATCCGTTCGTGTTTCAAGCTCATAACCTTCAATTGCACGTAAAGCTGGGCCAATAAGATTCTCAATTGCCGGGGGAATACCAATTTGCTGCATACGTTTCAGCAAGTCACTATCAAGCTGCTTGCCGTCTGCATAATCCATTTCCATATCCGCTGTATTACGCCACTTCGGTTGTTCATCGATCTCTAAATGGATTTCTTTTAATTCATCGCCAGTCAAAGCTAAATGGTCTACTACTGGCTCATCTACGGCATAGTCAGTGTTGGGCATCTGCAAAATCCTACATTAATCGCCAGTCGTATGGCTCATCTTCATAGCGACTATCTTCAGTCGTTTGTTCTTCTTCAGCCAACCCTACACGGCTGACAGATTGTGAATAGTCCTCTATCAATCCAGCTTCTTTTGCCTGAGCACATTGACGTAGAGCATCAGCACCTTCTGAGCAACCATTGGCCTTGTTAGGCTGATCGATAAAGCACTTATCCTGCTTCGAGAATTTCTTTTGATATCCTTCCAGGCGTTCAATACCTAAGGCACAATCGTTCTTATCAAACCAAGCATTCTTAAGCAGCTTACGGGTGAGTTGAATCCCTGCGATAAGCTGCGTGACTCGTGGTACCACTACAAAGTTATGACCTGGTAAAAGTTCTTGCAGCTGCTCTAAGGTGGATTTGTTGAAGTCACCTAAACGCTGGTGTGCGGCATCGTGCGGTAAGAAATGCGTGTGATAAACGAACCCATACTTTTTAATTTCTGCAGCATAGTGTCTAAGGTCTTGGCCATGTGCTTCGTAGTAACGTGGGAACCGGTCCTGGCCATTCATCATCTGGTGCCACCAAATTGCACAACCGTCGTGATTACCAATATCCCAATAGGTGTATGTCGGTACATCAAGGACTTCAATTTGTGTAATTCCGCCACGTTTACGCAATGCCAGCATATCCTTGGCATAGTAGTTACCATCTTTGGCCACCTGGAATGCTTCATCCGGGAATGAAGGATATTCCTGCCACATTTTTGCAGAATCGCCTTTCAGGTCATTGTCACGTGTCACCACGTACCAGGCACGCTGATCCGGGTCAAGACGCATCTTGATACCCATTTTTTGCAATACAATTTGCTCCACTTCATCCAGGTCTTCATGGTCCTTGGATGTGATATTCACCGTTGAAGCTTCGATACGATATTTAGGCTCTTGCCACCAGGCATAGAAATGGAAGCGGTAATCTTTACTGGTGAGGATTTTACGCAGCAGGAAGTTGGTCTGAGCAGCTTGGACCATGGCATAGAATGATCCATTTCGACCTTCAGCCGTAGATTCAATCACCAGTACACCATTGGTCGGTACTGTTGGAATCGAACCGGTAATAACCTCATCATCTTTAGCCGGGTCAGTCGCACAGATCTTACCGAACTCTGAAATATGCAACCGGTGCATGGTGCCTGAACGGAACGATGTTGCTACACGGATGCTTGAGCCGTTATGGGCAAACTCAATCTCAGACTTGTTGTAGGCTTTCAGTGGAAAGCGTGACTTAATTTCTTCAGGCAGGTTATCGTAGGCAAACTTAATCTTGTCCTTGAAGATGCTAAAAACAGTGGGTAAATCTTGCGCGATAATGCCGCAGTTCTGATTGGCATTGAACAGCGCATGGTCCAACCAAAGTACACAGATCAGCGTAGTAAAACCTAACTGACGTGCTTTAAGAATGATATTGCGGTACCACAGCCGATTTAAGAATTTAATCTGTGCAGGATTGGGCTTAAATGGAAGCTCGAATGTTTCAGCTTCAATCAGGTTGCCAAGCTCATCCTTAAAGTCATCACCCTTAATTTTGATCTTGTACAGGCAGCCTGAAAAAATCCGCCATTTCGGGTCAGCAAGGCAGCGTTCCAGTTCTTCTTTATTTGAGGGTAGTTCAGCTAAAGCGGTGTTGTATATCAACTTTCACCGCCTTTTGCACAAGCATGGTGCAATAATATTGCGTCTACGCGCATGAAAATATTTTGATCAGGGTCATTAGCCGTTCCATTCACGTACACACAGTTAATTCTCATACTCGGAATCCTGTGCGACTGGTTGGAAGGTAGAACTGTTTCCTTGGGATATCCGGTGAAGCATGGTCGTGAATGCATCTTCAACCTTGGCTTCTTCTTTATTCAGATTGAATGCTTCACGCTCTAGGCCAACAACGGTTTTCAGTGAATCGGTCAATTGCTTAAGTGAACTGACCCGGTTCGGCATTTGAATGATCTTCATATACAGGTCATTCAAACGGTCTATTCCCTTTTCGTTCGGCTTATACATGAGCTCACCAAGCTGGGCGAGTAAGTCAGCTTGATCAGTGCCGATCATGTGCTCTAATTCATCAAATAGAGCCATGGTCATTGTGCGGGCTTTTTCAATATCCTTGCGATGAGTAATACGGACGGATGCAACCAGATTGGCATTTGCTTCAATGGTCTCTTTTTCGGTTGCCTGGAATTTTGGGGAATTGCGTACCTCATTGCGTACTGCTTCTTTGCGTACTATAGCTTCTGCTTTTGCTTCAATTTTTCCGTTTAAATCGCGCTCCCATTCTTCTTTTTTTGCACGCTTACGGATAGCACCTTCAGATGGCCCAAACTCTTGTGCTATCTGACGTACAGACTTAACACCAGCTCTGTATTCACACTCGATTCGTTCCCAATCATAGGATTTTTTTTCCGCAGTCATCACTTCACCTTTCATCAGTGAATTAATGATCATGCGTACTGTGCGTACCTGTAAAACCTTACAAGGGTACGCGGTGCGTCCTATAAATTAGATGTTCCACGATTAGATTTACATCTAAAATAAAGCATGTAATATGTTTTCACATACTTAATAAAATCGTTTAAAAAATGATAAAAGAATTTCCATATGATTCAGTCAGCCGGGCTATTGACTCTTTTGCGATAAATGAAATTAAGGCACGCAAACTTAAATTTGATCCAAAAGCTCCCGCATATATGCAATTAAGCAACTACCTAAGCAAAGTAATTAAAAAAAAACCTAGATCCGTTACCACATCAAAAAACTTTAATGTTCCTAACGAGCATTTAATTGGATATCAAAATTTAGTTCAAAGAGTTGAGAGTGGCGAAGATATCAATATCTATCTCAGTAAATCGATTAATAACCTAATGTTTTCTGATCGTTTTTTAGATGATTATGGTTGTGTACATTTTCATCTTGGTGAGGTTTTAGTTGGCAAATATATTGAGCGTACTGGACCTGTTGCATTAGCATTCGTGACTGATGATGAAATATTTTTTATTGAAACTAAACACCATGGTAAGGATCCTTATACATGGTCGAATAAGAGCGTACTGGAAATACTCCATAGAGAGAGACCACATTTTATAAGTAGAAATAAGGTCACGACTTTGAAGGATATATCTCCAAAGATATCCAATGAAGAAGAGATAAAAAATCTACGAGATGAAGATATTATTGCTTTTGCTGTAACATTAGATGACGGATCCGTATACATGCCTGCAAAATTTGGCCCTGTAACTGTTAGATCATCTCAAAAGAAAAAGGAAAATGAAAAGGAACATTCATTATCTTCTCTAGCTTCCGAACATATGCTTCGCATGATGCAGTGTACGAAGGAGATTTATATTTTTGTTAATCGATATATTCAAAAATATAAATTACAAATGAATTGTACAATCATGAATGTTGAGATTTATAACTTGCGCTCAGATAAACACGACCCCCTTCTCATTAATGAATTCGATATTAGAATTTATTACCGCAAAGGGGCTTTCTTTAAAATTCATACTAATCATATTAATCGTTAGTAACTACAAACATATTTTCATGAACTAACTTATGAATGGTTAACAAAATAATGCAGTACTATATTTTCACCAAAGGCATTGATCATATGTAGGGTTTTTATATACCTCAAACCATCTTTAAATAGCCCGCCAGTTACTACAGTTACAATTTCATACTCCTTCTCAGGCATATTTATATCAAGTAATGCCCATAGAAATACTTTACTGCCCTTACATTCAATATCCAATATTTCTGCATTTTCATGCAGCAGAATCATTTGCGACCATTGCGAAGTAAGTTCAAATTTATGAATTACTTTACTCATTAAATAAATCCTCCTGCTTACCTGTAACCAGCTTATCAATCTGATTGGATAGTTTGCGGATCTGTGTTCCCATCTGCCCAGAAATAGCAGCCATGTGATGGCCAAGTTCAATATTAGAAAACTGCATTGCTTCAGCGACCATGAGATTACCTAAATAACGTGATTCACGCGGGGTTAAGGTCAGGACAATGTCATCACCAATATCAATTTTTACTGTGCCATCTGGCAAAATATATTTAGCAATTGGGCGTGATGGTGCATGACGTATTACCGGAATATATACACCGCGCTGTACACGCTGTAATTTTCCTGTATCGACTAAAAACCCCAGGCGGTCATCAATCTTGCCCATCGGCAAATCAGGCAAAATCTGTGACAAGGTTTCGCGGGTAATAATCTGTTCCTGGTTATGCAAATCAATTGCAGCTTCAAGCACGAATTGAGTTGAGGTTTTTTCAGAACTTGATGTTTTGGTATCTTCTAGTGTTTTCATTCGCATGCCCTCAGACTTCAATGATTTCGATGCCATGTATATGCATCATCAAATGTTTTTTAAGACTGTATGTACTGTCTTGTGCCGTAATCTTGGATTTTGCGTCTTCAACCACCAGTGCCCCGTCTTTCATATAAGTAAAGTCAGCTATGTATGTGCGTCCACGGCTGGTTTTTCCTGCCGCCGGATAACGAACCTTAGGCACAAGATCAAACGTCACTTGTGTCCTAAGGTCCTGAATTAAGCCAATGCGCTGCATTTGCAGCAACGCATCGTACCGACGTTTTTCATGCTTGGAATCAAACGTCTTATTTTCCTCAATGACTTTTTCGGCGTTAAACTTATTCGTCTTTTTACCGTTTTTTTGCGATGGCTGGAGTAAATGTCCGAGCCCCAGTCTTCGCAAATCTCTTTCCTTCATCTGTAAGGTCATAATTACTCACAAGCAAAAATTTGTTTTCAAATTCTCGTGTGACCTTCCCCACGTAAGGCTGCCACCCCCAGCCGTTACGCCACCAGTAATACTGGTAATCTACACATTTCCAAAAAGTACCGTCAGATTCCAGTAATGTTGCGTCCTGCGGTCTTTTCATAAAAAGCCATCACTCTGCGTTCATAGTTGATGTACATTCCAGCAGCAGCCATCGCCTGCAATAAATGTTTAGTTTTCATGTTTATTTTCCTCTATATGATTCCGATTGTTGGTATGTTTTTAAGTCAGTAATTTGTATTCAGCGAGTGAGATGCTGGTCACTGCCACCTCGCCACTTCTCAAAAAAGAACACCACTGGGTCAGGCTTGATTTCAATTAGGCCAAACCGGTGTAAATGCCGTGCATGATTACTGTCTCGAAGCAACTGAACATCACGGTAATGTGCTATTGATCTGCGCCATGATTCCAAAGACATTGATGATTTATTTATGTTGCATGGCACACAAGATGGATTCATATTTTCCAAAGTGTCATTTTGAGGTCTAAATAAAACTCCATTTGCAACTGGAATCATGTAGCCTGTCTTTTGGCACTGCTTCATATCAAAATCACGCTTAACAGCCTCAATATGATCCGCATGCCACTTATCACCTAATAACTCACCGCAATATGCACAATGACCACCAAACTTCATTTTTAGTTCTGCACGTTGCTGCTTAGTTAGTTTCATGCTCACCTCGCAAAACTTCCTCAATATCCTGAGCACAACCTAATCGCGCACCAATCACATACTTATCATCAAGTGGGCACATTTCTCTGGCTAGGGTTCGCCATTCTTTTGCTAATGCTGCACAATCATCAACCTGCTTTTTCTTCTGGATATAGCACTGCTCTATGTTGTTGAGTTGGGATTTCCGATCCTCCCAAGCCTTAAACGTCATCTGAACCGGTAATATCCGATAAACACCTAAGTCTTTATGAAATAAATTTTCGCCATAAATAAACCGCATGTTTTTATAGAATGCTTGTTCCGTAAACCATTTTTGAAATGTGTCGTGTATATCGGATTGCCCAGTAATGACTTGAACATCATCCACGCCACACATGAACGGCATACCATTATCCAAGCGACCAAACACTCGGTCATCTTCAACCCGATCCACCACACCCTCACCTGTAAAATGGTTACCTGAAAATTCAGTACGGGATTCAGAAACAAAATCAACTTTTACGCGGTCACCTTTATTCATACTCAACGTTTAATCCCCTTAATCATTTCTAACTGTCTACCCACTTCATTCAGATAACTTCGAGTGGTAATTTCTAGGTGATTTTCAGAAATACAAAAGCGATTCATGACCACCTTAAAAAACTCATACGCTTCCTGGGCGTGCTTCAATGTTTCCTCTAACTCGGCCTTGATTTGAGTAACATCTTCAGACTGTCCTGCGTGATAGGCTGCATTAATTGCAGATGCAACTTTCATTTGAATGTCGTACTTGATATCAACTACTTCTTCTTTCATCGCCCACACTCCACATAATTCCGTTCATCTTCTTTCGTGGAATCCATTTCATTTTGGTGCCAAGCATCCCACTGACGTTGTAGTTCAACTTTGCATACGTCCGATTGCTTGGAACCATTCAGAATATCCCGGGCATCTTTCAAGCCAAGATGACTAATCAAGTCGTCAATACGAAACCGGCATAAACGTTCATGCTGGTTGGCCAAACGGAATAAATCCGCCCAAGGTGCCTGCAAGGTCATAAGGTTGGGAGTTCCATCCTTGTTGAGTTCAGCAATTTGTACTTTGGAGTTATGCATATACATGACATAACGAATGCGCTTATCTGAAGTTGATTTTTTTACAATCAAATCACCACGTTTAAAATTACTCATGCTACACCCCACGCTTTAACAACTGCCGCACCAATTGCCATAAACACGAATAAAAACACCTTGTTTAATTCCTTCAAGCTGCACACTCCTTATTCTTGTTGGCCTGCAGTTCCTTAATTTTTAATTGCTCAGCAACCCATAGTTTGTACAGGCGTTCTTCAGCAATACCTTTTTCAACCCATTCACTGATCGTCAAGAATTCAGCATAGTGATTTGCATTTTTAAACTTGGCATCAACAGCAAAATTTACCTGGATTGTTTCCAGTGAGTAGGTATCTAATAGCCCGTCCTTTTCTATCTTTTCAGCAAAATGCTTAATCAATTCCTGCTGCAGGCCTTCCCACTTCCGTACAACTTTTAAGCCATTACCTAAAGGAACTGCGCATTTATCTTTGCCTTTCCAGACTTCTAGTTGAGTCATTGATGGCAAGGTAATGTGATAGTCATGGCTGATCATTTCGGCATCCGGGTTATCTACGTCAATAAAATAACCCTCCGTTGAAATATTCCAAACCTCTGGCACATGAATGCTTTCCAGTGTCAATGCAATGGCCAAGTCCTGATAATCATATGCACCGATGATGATGTGATAAGGGATAACCGTTGGATCTTCGATCATGTTGATCAGTTCCGCTTGTTTCACCTTCTGTTCTTCAATGTATTTGTACACATTGCGACTGAAAAACGTCATTTCCATTTCATAGGTGTCTTGGCATTCCAGTTCACACCGCGCCATAAATTCAGCTTCACTACGACGAGCTGCAGCTGCTTGTTGTAGCTCCTGGACCTGATGTGGAAGCAGCTTGTTTGGGTTGTGTTTTTTCTTTGTGCGTGGCTTTTTCATGCATTCATACTCCATTCATCACAATGAACGTTACGACACCCTAGAAAGTCATACGGATAGTCCTGCCATGTAATTCGCCCACAAGAGGGACAGTTAAAACGAGTCATAGGACTGCTAACCCTGCGTTGCTGTTTTTTGACAATATCTGGAACGCGTAAGCCGGCAGCCTGTACCATCTTTCTGCGATTGAATTGTGATCTTTGGAATGTGCGACGTTTTGCCTTATCTGCCAGATCAAATGGAATAACCACATAGCTTGAATCTAATTTTTTAGCTACTGGGTAACCAAATACAGAAGCATTATCAAAATCAGTCGATGTAATACATTTATCGATATTTAGCCAATAAACATCATTGCCATCCCATTTATCCTTTCTGAAAGCAACGTATGTATTGTGGATATCTGTGAAAGGCTGAGTTTCATTGGGAATGTATTGGTGATCAACTTTCCAAACAGCTAAAGCATCAACGTGATCAGCAGAAATAGGCTGACAAATTCCAAATTCCCACTCTTCCTGTGCCTCTTTCAGTGTGTATACGTGTGCTTGATCGATGTCAGTTGAATAACCACGACCTTCATGACAATGCCAAACAATATTTGAACCAAGATCCCCATGAGCAGAAGTTAGGTAGAAACGGTTTCTCATACTCCCTGCCCTCCACGTTGTTTAGTTTCCACTTCAACCTGCAAAGCCAGACGTTCAATGTCTTTCACTTGCTTCGCCATTTCTGAACCTGTTTTTAAATTTTGTAGGCGTACACGGTGACTGGTCTTTTTACGACTGGTCACTTCAAAAAATTTGACGATCTTAAATACGGACTTTTGGCCTTTTAGCACCACAAAATGATTAAGCTGGAATCCACGTGTCATGATGCCACCTGCTGAGACATTGCTACTTCAGTCTCCATCGCTTCAATTTTTGGCATTGCAGCTTTGATCTGCACATATTCAGCATTCGTTAAAATGGCACCCGTCTGATAACAGGCAATATCATTGATTCGTCTTAAGCTAATATCCGTAACTTCTGCCAGACGTTGACGACGGCCATTGCTGTAACCAGGACCAGCAATCCACTGGCGAACACGAAACGCTTTTAAATTTCCACAATAATCATTACTGGTATCACGAACTGGTGATGGCTGACGTGGTGTATTCATCACACCAGGTAATACAGTGACGTGGCCTTTATATTTTTTGAGTTCTTTTTCCAGTTCTTCACGCAATTTATGCTTTTGTGGAGCAGTGATATAGCGAGCCATTTTTTGTGATTCATTCTCTTGCACCAAATCTTCGTACGACATTCTGCTCACTTCACAATCTCCCCATGTGTATTGAGTAAGTCTTTGGCAAATTCTGTTGGTAGGTAGTAATGCACCGAGTTCGGCACACGCTCGAGTAATCCTTCAGCAACCAATGAAATCATCGTTAAATAAACGGTCCGACGGCTTTTGTTAGAAACATTCTGGTGAATGTCATCTACCGTAAATGCTTGCGTGGCGTGGCATGCGTAAAGCAAAATGTCGAGAACACTAATAAAATGCGCGACTTGTGCACGGCCATTTGGAACTACTTTTTTAAATTGTTTTTCGATTTTTACTTGTGCATTCACTTGTTAGCCCCCTCTAACTTGCATTGTTTAAACGCATCTTTCACATTCATGCCTTGGGCAACGAGCTTTTGAAATGGTGTATCAAATTTCTGCTTAGGCTGTTTTTTAACCTTCGCCTGTAATTCTGGATTGTCCAGCTTGTTTAACTTTTGATTGCCGAGTTCTTTACGTGCCTTGTTCAATGCAGTGCGATGGTCCATGCCCTCTGCCACTAATTGCTTTTGCATATCGACAATGGCGCGTTGTTCATCTGTCAATTTTTCATAAATTGATTTTTCAGGAATGATCTGAAGTTCAATCGCTATATGTCCTGAAGCTTCAGTTTTTTGCGGCACATATGGACGTTCTATGTCATTCGCCAATTTCGCCTGTTCAACCAAGCTTTCGTAAATTTCACGGAATGCGAAACCAGCCGATTGCTGCATGCGTACAGCATCACGGTTATCATCGGTATCAATCAGCATGTCCTTAACTCTGTCCAAGGCTTGCTTAGTCAGTTCAGTGATCGGGTGCTTTTTGTTTTTGGTGTATGTGATGGCATCTGCCCAGGCTTCATTCGGGCCTTTCCAGTATTCACATAATTCACGAAATGCTGACAAAGATGGACAGCGTTGCTCATGGCGCATACGTTGTAAGCCAAGCACAATGTTTGCTTCGCTCAATCCAGCAAGTATCCGGGAAGCCGTAGCACGCAATTGCGCTTTGGTATTCTTTTCATGCTTGTGGTTGAACTCAGCGCCATATTGCTGCTGCATCATGGTGAGCACTAAGTCTGCTTGAGCTGGTTCAAGCATATTGCATTCAATGTTGGCTTGATAAATCTGCAACTCAGACATCGCGATATCCTCCTTGCTGCATGGCTTCATAAGCCAGGTCACCAAATTGGAAATCGTTGCTGTGAGAATTACCGTACTGATAAGAACTATCCGTAGTTTTCGGTTCAAACAAGCCCTGATAATTACCCGTGATCGATGTTTTCAAGGATTGAGTGGCACCGGCAAAACCCCAAGCCGTAAAATCCTTGTAAATCGTATTCAGCGCATTTTTGGTAAGTTTTGTTTTTGAGAGTTGAGAACGGGCAGAAACGTATTGTTCCCATAGATCCAAATCACACAAAGACTGAAATTTTTCAGAAGTCAGTTTCATTACTTCATCAAAAGATAACTTCCGTGATTTTTCTTTGCGTTCAGCTTCAGCTTTTAATTTTTCAGCAGCTGCAATTTTTTCCTGTTCAAGCTGCTGCTGTTTTTTCAATTCCTGAAAAACCAGATAATTTTTTTCCAAAGGTTTTTGGGAGCGAAGCGACTTAATAATATCTATATAAATATATCTATAAAGAATATCTATTGTGTCTTCACTTTTTGAAGTACTAGCACTATCGTTTTTGAAGTGGTAGCACTTCACTTTTTGAAGTACTTCACTTTTTGAAGTACTTTCGTTATTGAAGTGCTTATCCTTATTTAGTACTTCACTTTTTGAAGTGGTACTTTTGTTTTTGAAGTACTCAACTAAAGAAACTTCATTAATTCGGTATTCATTGCCCTTTTTGATATTTTCACTAACGACAGTGATTACACCAAGCTCAATAAGCTCTTTAAGTCCTTTTCGCACAGTTGCAGGACTTAACTTATGAGAACCTTCTAATTTTCCACCTTGTAGCTGTGAATAGCTTACAAAATCTGATTCCTTATTGAACCCAGATATACGAGCGTTTAGCTCTTCATAAATATCTTTTGCAGCAGGACTTAAAAATGGACGAACCTCATCGTGATAGAGGCGGCTAAACATGATGTAGCCTTTCTCAAATTTATCTACCACTTTTTTTCCTTTGGGAAACTGAACCACCTCACCTACCGTTTCTTGTAGAATCGGTGGCTCATGTGCTAAATTTGTTTTCATATTCATAATGCTTAAGCCCGTTTTGAATTAGTGGCCCCGATCTGATTCATCGGGGTTTACTTTTTAAGGGAGTGTTGTAACCCCAAACACTTCAATAAATGCCTCATCGATAAGCTCCTTAAATGCTTCATCCATGCCTGTTACAGCGTTCTGCCCACCTCTTACATAGGCATCATCAGGAGCTACCCCTAAATTAAATTCCTGCTTTTCAATGTCACGGATCAAGCAGGTATGACACTGCTCATTTTTAAATTCCGAACATTTCCCCTGGCATGGGTGTAAATCGCTCATGCTACTTTTTTCTCCTTTCTGATTTTGTTGACGAGTCCAGTGATACGGGTAAGACCAAATGCGGTGACACGCATATGCGTATGCACCATCTCTTGACCTGTGTACTGGTTGGTTATTACTGGTGAAATACGATTGATGAATACTTTATTCAGCACATACTGAGCATGTGGCTGTAACTTTCCTGATTTGCCCAGTGTTTTAGATGGTTCGCGGTAAATCCATTTCTTATCAATCAGCAGCTGGATAAGTTCTTTTTCCTGAATGCCAATCGTTTTGGCACATTCACGCAGGCAGTACGTGTTGGATGTATCTGCAATAACATCTAAGGCTTCTGCTTTAGGCTCTAAATGTGCAACTTTTTCACTCAACTCAAGATTAAGCCTTGCTTGGACTTCAATGGCTTGTAGTAAGTGCACAGGATTTTTAATATCAAAAGCCGTTTGTTTTTCAAGCTCAGCCCAACGACGGTTAATTTTGATTCGCAATTCCGAGTTATAACCAGTTACAAGATCAATGGTCTGGTCTTTGGTTAGTAAAAATTCACGATGTTGCTGATTACCTGTATTTGGATGGGTGTAATACCCCTGCCCAATTTTGGGCAGGCCCATTTTCACGTAGGTTTCATTCAATTTTTCAGCATCACGGCAAACATGCTTATGCTGTTTACCGCACAAAATAGACAATTCTCGGGTACTCATGGTTTGAGCGATGCTTTGTACAGGAACTTGAGTATTCACTTTCTACATCCCCTTCTTTTTAGCGTTCGTTCCGTTCGATTAAATCGAACTGTTCTCTTGGTATGCCTGCCATCTGTGACATAAGCTGAGAATCATCATCACAACGCTTCTTATCCAATATGGCTAACCATCGTAAGTACTGGCTATTTGACCAACCGCGTTCTAAAGCCTGGCGCGTAATATGGTGTGCAACGTCTTCAGACAAATGTGCAGGCATACACACTGATTTTTTACTCATAAAGTATTTGCCCTTTCTTTTTTTAAAACTTCGTTTTTGTGGCATGAGAGACTTTCCAGTTAGGCAGATAATTCTTCATTTTGATCACGAAGATATTGATAATCCGCTGATGGGCATAAATCATCACAACGAATATTGCCTTTACTTTCACGGTCAATCGCAATCGCTAAAGCAGCTCCACAAGTGGTATAGCCGTACATTATTTGGTTTAAATTTCCCAATGTGGTTCCGCAGCGCGATGCAAATGCTTCACGCTCTTCCTTTTTCATTGGCTTTAAATATTGCTTCAATTGATCAGTACCGATTTGTGACATGAATTACTCACAACTAAATAAATTTAGTAAATACTAATTTTAATTAAAGTAATCGTCAACTTTTATTTAGTGTTTATGAATTTAGTTTTTACTAAAAAATTATTATTATTTAATTGTGTTTAGAGGATAGCTTGTATGGACATAGTAAAATTAAGAAGAACAAATTTACGTAAAGTCTTAGATAAAGCTGCGGAAGATAAAGTTGCTCTTACAGATGTAGCATTTTGTGAATTGCACGACCTTAACCCTAGTCATATTTCACAATTGATTAAGGGCCATGGAAGTTTTGGTGAGCGTGCTGCCCGTAATTTAGAGAAGAAAATCGGGCTGGTTAGTGGTTATTTAGATATCCCTCAAGCTGAATTCATTCCTGTACAAGTCTGGGATCCAAGTACCCCTCTTGATGATGATGAAGTAGAAATTCCTTTCTTTAATGATTTTAGCTTTGCTTGTGGTAGTGGTGCGATTGGGGAAGCATTAAAAACACAAACTCAAAAATTACGTCTACCTAAAGCTACCCTTCGCAATTTGGGGATAGAAAAAGCAAATGCTGTAGCTACTGGTTCCAGTGGTAATTCAATGCACCCAACCATCAAAGATGGGGACACAATTCACATAGATTTAGGTCGAAAAACGGTTAAAGACGGTAAAATTTTCGCTATTTGTCATGGCGGTTTGTTTATGGCAAAACGCCTTTATAACCTGCCTATGGGTGGCATTCGTATTGTTTCTGACAATGCTGGGGAGTATCCAGAAATTCAATTAACTGCCGATCAAATAAGAGAACAAGAATTTGAAATTGTTGGATGGATTTGGCGAATATCGACTACTGAAAGTTGGTAAAAATTATAATAGAGGTGTTAAATGCATGATTTGCTATACAACTTGGGGCTTATAAGTTTAACAATTACAATTTTTTATATTGTTTTTTGGTTTGATCGTAGAAATAAACCTAGTGACTTTCATCTAGTTAGGAATCACTTACAACAAATAACACATCCCAATTTAACAATTAGAGGACATGGTGATTACTACCTAGAATATATTTTGAATAATAGGCAAATCGTAGAGTACTTTAAATCCGTAGGCTTATATCAAAAAAATCTAGAAGAAATGAAAAAAGAAACTTCTGTAAAAATTTTGAATCACGGCCGCCTTCCATATAAAGCCTGGGAAAAATGGGGAATTAAGAACAGATCAGATGGAAAATAGCTAATAGCGTATTCTATTTTTTATTTTCCGCCCCTCACACAACCTTATCTAACCCCGCACTATGCGGGGTTTTCTTTTACCTATTAAAAAATAATTTTATAATTCACTAAATTATTTAGTAAATACTATTGACTAATTATTTAGTAAACACTAAATTAATCTCACAAAACAACCCAATGTGAGAAAAGTCAGCATGACTAAACAACACACTTCATTTTGCCAAACACTTGGCAACCTGCAGCATGGATGCACCCTGCAAGAACTTGATCAAGCTTTAACTGAAGCATTGCAAGCATCTGCTGACACAGGCAAGCAAAGTACTGTCACCGTGAAATTAACCATTAAGCCTAATGGTGCTGGTACTTACAAAATCATTGATGACGTTAAAACCACGCTTCCGAAATTCGAAAAAGAAGCAACTGTCCTATTTACAGATCGTGACCAACAGCTTGTTCGTGAAGATCCTCGCCAACAACGTCTAAACCTAGAACGCGTAAGCGACAGTGGACCAATTGACCTAAAAGCCATCCCAACTGAAGCGGCACCAAAAATTAAAGCCCTCAACTAATTCTTTTAATTTTTCATAGAACAACAGGTACAACATGAATACAGAAATAAATACTCAAGTGACTTCTGATGCTTTCAAACTTGGCCAAACTTCACTACAAGAAGCTGGCGGAAAACTACCATTTGTCGTAGTTCCTGAAGGTGGTAGTGCTCATACTTTCAGCGGTCTTCTTGATCGCCCACTTCAATTAAAGCAAGCAGTTCGCTTACACACAGCAAAAGACTTTATTGCTTATGTAAATCGTTTTGCGGATCCAAACTCAGTCATCTTTGTTGATGTATTGGCAGGGAAAATTCAGGCTGTTCTTGATTATCACGAAACTGGGGTGAATACAGAAACTAACGCCAATGCAATTCAACGCCACTGTGAACATAACGCTCACTTTAACGTGGAAAAAACACCTGAATTTATAAAAATTTGTGAAAAATCTGGGGTGGCAATGTCGCAACAAGACTTTGCCTTGTTCCTTGAAGATGTTATGCCCTACATCAATCAGCCAGCTGCTGCTGAACTATACGAAATCGTAAGTACCCTTTCTGCCAAAACCAGTGTTGATTTTAAATCTGGCATTCGTACTGATAACGGTCAAGTTAGCCTGACTTATAACGAAAAAATTGATGCAAGTGCTGGTCGTGAAGGTGCTTTGTCTATCCCTGAGCAGATCGTGTTTGGTATCCAGGTTCACCGTGGTGGCAGTCACTATGCCCTTCCAGCTCGTTTCCGTTACCGCATTAAAGACGGTGTACTTCGTCTTTGGTACGACCTTGATCAGTTAGAAAAAGCGATTGAACGTTCTATGGAAGACACTGTTGATTACATCAAGAACGGAAAAACAAATCCTTCTGATGCAGCGGCCGATGAACCTGTTGAGGTTTTACCAGGTGTGCATCCATTCGTAACCGTACTTGAAGGCTCATTAGTACGTTAATTCTAAAAACAAAAAAGCCCTGAGACTTTCGACGGGATCAGGGCTTCACGTAAACACTTGCAAGCTTACGGGGGTAAGTATGAATCAAGTTCCATCACATAGTCAAACGCCGGATTTTGGTCACATCCCACAAACCGGGATTCTCTATCAGCAGCCGCCATCAACAGAACAATTGGCCAAGTCAAACACACGCAACAAGTTTAAAGCTGGTTTAAAAGACGCTTTTTTAATTATTGGTTTTATTGGTGCTGTTATAGCAGGTCCTTTCACAGTGAAAAGCTGTTCAGAAGAAGTTGATCGCCAGACTATTGAATCCATCAAATTTCAGGAAGGTGTACGCTCATGACTACTTCTACTAAAAAGTTCTCTGAATACTTAGGTGCTGATGAGCAAGGCAATAACCGTATGCGTCTTGGCCACCTAACTTATGTCATGAAAGGCCAAAAAATTTATATCGAACGTGTTGATGGCCTCGAATTAGTCACGCTGGAAATGCATGTTGCTCGGCCGTGGATCCGTAGCAATTTTGAAAAAGAAATGGCTTTTCAGCGTCGCAAACAATTAGCAATCGATCTGCAACGTACAAACATCCCACTTCACGAACGTCGTGCATACAAAAAACGCATGGGTTGGGTTGGTGCATAACCATCCACTTTAATCAGACTCGATCATCTGGGGAGAATGAACATGTCAGAACAAAAAAATAGCGCATTGCGCAAAATTCAGCTTGAGCTTAAAGCTCCAAAAAGCAAATACAACGAATACGGTAAATTTCACTACCGTAGCTGTGAAGACATTCTGGAAGCAGTGAAGCCGCTGCTTGAAAAATATGGCTGTGAGATGGTCATTACTGATGACGTTCACGATATTGCTGGCATTGCAGTGATTACTGCTAAGGTCGTGTTCAAGGACAGTTTGGGCAATGTCACCGAAGTAAAAGCACATGCTGGAGTGGAATCTAAAAAAGGTCAGGATATTTCACAGACTTTTGGCTCTTCGAGCACCTATGCCCGTAAATATGCCCTGAACGGTTTGTTCCTGATCGACGATAACAAAGATGCCGATTCAAACGAATACCAACAAAGTATGAATGGCCAGAATTCACAGCAAAACCAGCAGCAGCCACGTTCAAACAGTGCTCAGCAAAACGGTGTCCAACAGCAAAACCAGCAACAGGCAGCAAGTCAAAAACCTAAACGTTCACTTGAAGAACGTTATCAATCTGCCCTGGATCAGATTAAAAGCACCAACGACCCGAAGTTACTGGATAAAGCCTTAGGTGCTTTTGCATCAACCAAGTATGCACGTTCTATTGAAAATGCTTGTAAAGCTCGGGCAGATCAAAAGGGTTGGGTTAAAGGCAACTCAAATAATCAACAACCGTTACGTCATTAATTAAGTAGGAATGAATGGAAATGCCCACTCAATCTGTAGAAATTGTCGCTTTTAAATATAAAGAAATTGCACCGGTTGGCGGCAAGTTTATTCACGCAAATATGCGTCGGGCATTTTGTGCTTTTTTGTTCAACGATCAGTACATGGTCGACTGTGAAAAAGTTCATTTTGGCTTGTTCATGATGAACCTGCCAATTCAAACCACAGGCAAAAAAGGCTTTGGCGATATGATCTTTCACCATCCTGACCGGCCAAAACTGATCCTCAATGTCAGCGGTGAAATGTGTGCCATGGCACAAAAACGCTATGCCGTGTTTCTCAAAATGTATTTGAGGCATGGCAAGAAATTTATCGAGAATCTGAACGACCAGATTAAATTAGTTCGTAACGCAGCTGCTTAACAATAGAGAAAATCCATGCTAACGAAACAACCGACATTATCGTCCTTATTAAACATTCACCCGGCTGACGTGAATAAATTAATTGATGCAAACGAAGGTGAAGTATACAGCGCTCTTATTCATGAAATTGAAAAGGCCCTGCTTCCTGAAATTTTAGTTCGCTGCCGGGGTAATCAAACTAAAGCAGCTGAAATGCTTGGAATTAACCGGGGCACGTTTCGCGAAAAATTGAAACGTCACAATATTCTTTAAATTGGCCAATTACATATTGAGGTAATGAAATGACGACTGAAAAAGAGCTTCAGGCTCAAAAAGCTGAACGTGAGTTGCATAAAAACACTCAAAAAGTATTGGCTGCATTAAAAGACAATCCTTTAGGTTTATCTGGAAACCAGCTTACAACGATCTGTCGCTTAAGCATCAAAACTGTTCGTAATGTTATTTCTACTCGTACAGACATTACGGAAAGCCTGGGTGTTTATACATTGAATCAGGCACAGGTAAAACTTGCAGTTGAACAACCAGCTGCTGTTAAACCTACCGTGGCTGCTTCACCTACTAAAGAAATAATTCAGAAAGCACCTGAATTGGCACAGAAACATCCGACTGAAGTTAAACGCAATCTTCAGACTGAATTATTAAAGCTGCTACAGGAAAATAAAGAAGGCCTACTGGGTGAAGTGATTACCAGTACTTTAAACATAACAGACAAGCAATTAAGTCAAGCCATGTGGTTGCTGCGAAAAACTTGGAACATCAATCGCACAGGTTTACCAGGTGCATCACATTACCAGCTTGTTGTAGGTGAAGCTGTAAATGAAGTTCAACCTGAAGAACAACCAGTTGATGCCAAACCAGAAACTCAAATGGTAAGCATCCCTTCCCTAGAGTTTCGTAAAGATGCAGTGGCTTCAGCTGCTGCAGCTGCGACCATGGAAATTATTCAAAAACAACCTGAAGCATTAACTCATATTTTAGGTATTGAAATTCATCCAGGCGTAAAAGCTGATAGTACTGATACACCAGCAACACTTTTGGATGAGTACAAGTCACAGATCCAAACGGTAGTTACCCGTAAAAGTAAACTTAAACTTGAAAAGGACCAGCTTTCAGAATTACTTAGCGATATTTTTGGGTTAAGCAAAGTGGACTGGTTCATTGAGGGTGGAAACCTGGTTGGTGTGTTGATGACTGATGAAGATGAAGTGGTGGCGTGATGTTTAAAGTTCCAGAAAAAAACCGCATCAAGAATGGCCCAATGGGCAGTAATGCAGACTATGGCAATAATGGTGCTTTCTCATTTCTAATTGGTAAAAATCAATTTGTTGCAATCGCCAGTGATCAAATGGGTTGGGAACACGTAAGTGTTTCCACTCCATCACGCTGCCCAACTTGGGAAGAAATGTGCAAAGTAAAATCTATGTTTTGGGATGAGGACGATTGTGTCATTCAGTACCATCCTGCAAAAAGTGAATATGTGAATAATTACCCGTACTGTCTGCATTTATGGCGACCTGAAGGTCAGGACTTACCTAAGCCACCAAGCTTTATGGTTGGCGTACAAAAAAGTGAGGCCGTGTAATGGAATTTAACACCCCTGAATTGTTGCCGTGTCCATGGTGCCAGTCAATTCCTAAATTGTCCCACACAGATATGGCGCACTCATCAAATAATGCTGTGCGCATTATCTGTAGCAACCGTACGTGCTTGGTTAAACCCGGCATCCTATTTAATTCTTCTTTTCAAACATGTGAAGAAATTGAACCGCATGCTGTGAAGGCTTGGAATACACGGCAGGATGACAAGTGATGGAAATTCAAAATTTTATAACTAAATTTAAGAAAACATTTGTCTATGAGGTGCTTTCTCAGACACTAACAGACGAGCAATTGTTTGCGCACACCATCAAAGATGGTGAAGTAATTTGGTTTAAGGAACAAATGCGTCAAATGTGGACGTTCTCCAAAGCCCGAGCGGTGCCAGATAATTCGCTATCAAGACTAAAGAACACCATTACAGCCCACTACGACAGAATTAACGATGTAATGCATGAAGAAGGTTATGACGATAAAAGTTTTGGTCAGTTGATGGCTCTCGATTTTGTTGAGGAAGCAATCGACGAAATGATCGAAGCACAGGAGCCAGCCAATGACTGAAAAAATTAATGGCGAACAAGCTGCTCAACTTTACTTACAAGGTAAAAATATTCAGTTCTTGAATGTGGACGATGACTGGATTGATGCAGATGAGAGTACTCAAATCAGCTTTTTCCGATTTTATAAAGATGAACTGATTTTTCGCGAAAAACCTCCTGTCATCGTTGTGAATAACGTAGAAGTACCTGCACCAGTTAAAGAACCAATACCAGGTAAAGAATACTTCCTTATTGATGGCACAAAACAAGGTGGTTATGAACGTGTGCAATACAACAATAGTAATTTTGTTTTTACCTTAGGCTGCTGGGAAAATGAAAAGGATATTTTGAAAGTAGTAGCCGCCTTTGGGAAAAGCTTTAAGGAGGTCTCATGAGCTTAGCTGATTCTGTCATAGAAAGTTTTAACGGGTACGAAAAAGCAAAAGCTGTTTTGGATAATCCTAATGCTCGCCTCTTGCATAATGTTGAAGGTTTAGAGCAGCGCTTATTGGAATACCGCCGCCAGCACAATATTTATGAAGCTGGTGATTTGGTGGTTCATGATGCTCATATAGGCGATGAAATTTATGAGTTTATTTCACTGCTTGAAGATATTGGAATGGCAACAGTTAAATCCAAACACATGACAGGAGGTTGTTCTTTACGAGGGCTTAGACATGCAACCCCAGAGGAAATTGAAGCCAATAAAAGATTGGATAATGAGGAGGAACATTAATGGGTGCAGCAGTCAGTAAAAAGAACGACATGATTGACACGTCGATGATGTTAATCCTACGTTATAAAAGTCCAGTTGTGGCTTTAAAGGATATTGTTGAAGACTATATGCCACATATGGACATGGCCTCAGCAAAACAACGTGCAGCAAAATGTAAGCTACCCTTTCCTGCATTTAAAATCGATGGGAACAAATCAGAGTATTTTGTTAATCTATCTGATGTTGCAATGTGGTTAGATTCTCTTCAAAGAGAGTCACAACGAAACTGGAGTGAGGTGAATTAAGTTCGCCTCATTTTTTACGCCTTTTTTACGCCATGCGCCAAATTTTATTATTTAAGTTATTGATTTATAAATACCATATTTAATAATCTGACCCACCTGCCATGGGAGCAACAATTAAATTATTTGACAGTTGATATGGACCAATATACATATAAATTCATCACTTTTTCGACCGGCATAGTATACTGCATCTGCTGTATGGGCTCATCCTTTTGGAACATGTTTTCATCATTATGAAAAAAACTCTTTTTACTTCATCTCGGTTTAAATCTTTGAGTATTCTGGCTTTGTCACTTAGCTTAGTGGCATGTGGGGATAGCTCGTGGTGGTCAAAAAACAATGAACCAACCCTAGAAGAAGATCAAGTCAAACGTCTTATTCCACCACGTGTTAACGACCGTAGTTCTTGGGCCAAAGACATTTACAGTATTACCGATCAGCTCGGTATTCCCCAAACCAAAGAAAATATTTGCAGTATTGTGGCTGTGGTGGATCAGGAATCCAACTTCGTTGCTGACCCGCAAGTTCCCGGTTTAGGTGAAAAAGCAGTGAAGGAAGTTCAAGATCGTCTGGATGAAAAATTTAAAGATAAATTGGGCGATACTCTGGGCGGAACCATGGCCGGTTATTTTGAGCAGGTTCTGAAAAATCAGCCCACCCCTGAAAATAATTATTTAAGTCAAATGCGTCGTGTCAAAACCGAGCGTGAATTAGATGAACTCTATCGTGAAATTTTTGATTATATGTCGAAGCATTATCATGTCAGCGCATTAACGGGTGCAGCCAAACTGGTCGGTCAAGACATGGGCGAAAAATTAAATCCGATTACCACTTTAGGTTCCATGCAGGTTCATATTGGCTATGCCAAAGAACATAAACGTCAAGGTGGTAACATGGCCGAATTACGTACTGATTTATATAGTCAATATGGCGGTTTGTATTACGGTATCCACCGTTTGATGATGTACCCTGCCGATTATGATAAAGCGATTTATCGTTTTGCAGATTATAACTCTGGCATGTATTCAAGTCGCAACGCAGCTTTTCAAAGCATGCTCAATGACTTGACGGCAACAGAGCTTGATCTGGATGGTGATTTGTTGCTTTACACTAAAGATGGCTCAGTCCGTTCTGCAAGCAGTCAATCCGAACGCGAACTGATTAGTGTATTTGCAGCCAACAATATTCTGGTTACACCACGACAAATTCGTTCTGACTTAAAAAAAGAAAAAGAGAAAAATTTTGAGGATACAGCAACCTATCGTGCTGTAACCAAGCTCTACCAAGAGAAAACAGGCAAAGATCCAATTTATGCTATCATGCCTGAAGTGGTCATTTCTGGTCCTAAACTGAGTCGTGATTATAATACCAACTGGTTTGCAACACGCGTAAACGGAAGATATCAATCATGTATGCAACGAGCAAAAAGAATAAAAATTTAGCGCTCTTTGATTTTGATGGAACCCTGTGTAAAAAAGACAGTTTCACGGGGTTTATCTTCTATGCTTTATCCAAACGACATATCATCAAACAAGGCATTAAAATCCTGCCCTGGATTCAAGCTTATTATTTGAGTGTCTACCCTGCACCTGCCATGCGTTCCAAATTGTTTCGTGCCATGTTTAGTAATGCCAATGCTTTAGAGCTGCAACAAATGGCACAGGAATATGCGGAAAATTTAATGAATCAATTAAATTCGCCCTTACTGAAACAACTTAAACAACATCAAGCTTTAGGCGATGAAGTTGTACTGGTTTCAGCATCGGTTGATATCTATCTCAAGCATGTCTGTGGGCTATTAAATATTGATTTAATTTGTACCCATACTGAACAAGTCAATAATGTCTATACGGGACAATACACTACTCCAGATTGTAGTTCGGAACAAAAAAGACTACGAATTTTAGAAAAGTATTCTTTAGATCATTATTCTGTGATTTATGCCTATGGCAATAGTGTTGAAGATAATGAAATGCTGAGTTTGGCAACTTACTCATATATGGTGGGAACGGATCAACAATTACCTGAAATTATTAACTGTAAAAAGTTGGCTTAGTTGCATTTACATGCATAAAAAACCCACAATTAATTGTGGGTTTTTTAGATTTTGAAAGCTTACATGTAGCGGATAGATTTTGATTTGGTCGAATAGATTAATACAGGAATATTATTACCATCAGTATTACTTCTGCCTAAAGTAACTGTCATATTACCTTGTACCTCTGTTGTTAAATCTCCCGTAACCACCAAGTTCCCTTTAATATTAATATCACCAGTACCTGTAATTTTTCCAGATGCCTTACCTGTACCACCTGCTCCTTTAGTACCAACTAGGTTGCCATACAAATTAAGCGTTGTATCATTAGCAGCATCAATTGCAAATTCAGTGTCTGTTAAGAATAAAATATTTGCCAAGTTTGCAGGAAAAAGATCCATATTTTTGAAAAATTTACTTTGATTGGTTTTAAAGTATTCTAGAGGTAATCCCCCCTAAAAATAAAAGGATCTAAAAGTAGAATTTTCTCTTAAGATACGAGCAGGAGATTCTGCATGAAAACATCTAAATTTACTGACAGTCAGATCATGTCCATTTTGAAACAAGCGGAATCTGGCACACCTGTAGCCGCTTTTTGTCGTGAACACGCTATGAGTAATGCCACATTTTATAAAGGGCGTGCCAAATATGGCGGTATGGATATATCATTAATGGCAAGACTCAAAGAACTGGAATCAGAAAATACCAGACTTAAAAAGATGTATGCTGAGGAACGCTTAAAGGCAGAGATCATTCAGGAAGCGATGGCAATGAGTAGCACTGCTACGCAAGGGTGAAGCCATCTCACCGACGTCAGATGGTACAACAGGCGGTTACCCACCATGTTATTAGCATTCGTCTAGCTTGCCGTGCATTTAGCATCAGTGAAACCTGCTACCGTTATCAGGCTAAACTCAGTGATGACAATGCACTTATTGCAGAACAGCTCCTTGAACTCACTGAAGAAAATACAGATTGGGGCTTGGTCTGTATTTCTCTTCTCTGCGTCATGTTGAACATTACAGTTGGAATCACAAGCGTGTTTACCGTATTTACTGTGAATTGGCACTAAATCTTCGTATTAAGCCAAGAAGAAGACTAAAACGGCATGCACTAGAACTGCGGAAAGAACCGATCCGGGCAAATCAGGTCTGGTCACTGGATTATATGCATGACCAGCTTTCTGATGGTCGCAATTACCGGCTATTGAATGTAATTGATGATTACTGTCGAGAAGGTTTAGCGATTGAAGCAAGTTTCTCATTACCTACAATCCGAGTGATTCGTGCACTCAATCATTTACTGGAATATCGAGAAAAGCCTTTAGTGATTCGATGTGACAATGGACTAGAGTTTATCAGTCACGAATTTGTACGTTGGGCAACGTAACAAGGTATTCGTATTGAATATATTCAACCCGGTAAACCACAGCAGAATGCATATATTGAACGCTATAATCGGACCATACGCTATAGCTGGCTGAGCAAACATTTATTTGATACTTTGGATGAAGTACAAGATTATGCAACAAATTCTTGCGTAGCAGTGCTACTCAGGCATTACAACCATGAAAGACCACACCAAGCAAATAAAGGAAGACCACCTCTAATGGCTGCTTAACCTCTACTTTTAACTTCGATTATTTATGGGAGGATTACCCTCAAAAAGAAAATTGTTATGCAAGTTTTTCACAAAAAATTAACAAAAGACAACAATTGTTAAGGTTAATTTATTAGCAAATTGATTCAATCGTTTAATACTAAATTAATGGTCTATAATTTTTATTCTATCTTATAAAAATTTCAGGAGTGATTGCTATCCCACAATCACTCCTGAAAAACAGCGTATCATAATCTTTTAATATGCTTATTTTTTAAATGGAAAAGCATATTTAGCAATACGTTTAATCACGCTACCATACTGCTTAAACAGATTGGCATTATTATAATTTAAACCATATTTCTCACATACTGCCTGTACTTTAGGTGCCATTTTACGATAACGGCGTGCCGGAATATCCGGATACAAGTGATGCTCGATTTGGTGACTTAAATGTCCGGTCAAGATATGGAAGGCTTCTGAACCGGTCAAGTTAGATGAACCACGGATCTGACGCATATACCAATGCCCGCGACTTTCATTTTCCAGCACTGATTTCGGGAACACTTCCACATCTTTGGTAAAGTGACCACAGAAAATAATACTGAATGTCCAGATGTTACGGATACCATTCGCAACCAGGTTACCGGTAAATACAGGTAAAGCTGCTGGACCTGCAATTAATGGGAAGAAAACGTAATCTTTAAACAATTGTTTGCCGATTTTCTTTTGTAGCGGTTTCCACTCTTCTTTTAGTGCCTGTTTACTCTTACGCCCAAACCAAACTTTACCAATTTCCAGGTTTTGAATGGCTACGCCCCATTGGAACAACAAGCAAAATGGAATGGCATAAATCGGTTGTAAAAGATAGCCTGGTTTCCAGCGCTGTTCCGGAAACAGGCGTAGCAAGCCATAACCGATATCATCATCCATGCCTTTAATATTGGTATAAGTATGATGCTTGTAGTTATGGGTTTGACGCCAGTTATCCGCTGTACCGACGATATCCCACTCATAACTTGGACCATGGAATTTAGGATCATTCATCCAGTCGTATTGACCATGCATGACATTATGACCGAGTTCCATATTTTCCATGATTTTAGCAAAACCAAGTAAACCTGTACCTAGAATCCATGCTGGCGGGAACCAACCGGCAAACAGACAGGCACGACCAGCAATTGAAGCATAACGGATGGTTGAATAAACCTTGCGGATATATTTCGCGTCTTTTTCGCCGATATCATCAAGCACTTCTTGTTTAATTGCATCCAGCTCACGAGCCAAATCATCTAATTGAGATTGTGTGAGCTCACCATTTTTAGGGTTTTTAAAATATTCTATTTTAACAGGCATATTCATGATATTTGACTCACTTATAAATCAATAACAAGATCGGATTGTGCTGAATTGACACAAATTTTTAAGACATTACCAGGTTCTGAATTTTGACTGCCATTGACTAAATTTTTAGTAGAACCTTCGACTTTATTGCAGACACATTTATTGCAGATTCCCATACGGCAACCATGAGTCGGTTTGATATTTTGCTGTTCCAGACTGCTGAGAATGGATTGACCTTTAGGAATCGCCACCACTTTATTAGACTTCAGCAAAGTGATATTTACAAAGCCGATATCAGAATTTTCAACAGGTGTCATGCTGAAAGCTTCACTTTTAAAACTTTGCGCATCTGCAAACAGCAGTTCAGCCTGTGCCACAAATCCGGATGGGCCGCAGGCATAAACTAGGCTATTTTCAATATTTTTCACCAATGCAAGATGCTCTTGATTTAAACGTTCACCAGCATCATCTTCCTGAGTATAAAAAACCTGAAAAGAAAAATTAGGATATTGTTCTGCAAGCTTTTCAAAACGTGCTTTAAAAGCGACATCGGCATACTCTTTTACCCAATACAACAACTGGATCGGTGCTTGAGCCATGCGATCTGTTTTAGAAAGTGCTTTGAGTAAACTTAACATCGGGGTAATACCGCTACCCGCAGCAAGCAATAGTATCGGCTGAGCTTGTTCTGGCAACAGCATATCCCCATATGGCTGGCCAAATTCAAATACATCGCCTATTTGTGCATGGTCACTCAACCAAGAACTGACTTTACCCTGATCAACCTTTTTAACTGTTAATAAGACATGTTGAGCATCAAGTTGAGTCAAACTATAGCTTCGTTCATAGCGAATGCCGTCGACTTCCACAAAGATCGGATGATGCTGTCCTGCCTGCCCCATTTTAAAATGACGGTTCACTTGAATAGTTAAGCTCACCATATTTTGTGCAGCATTTTCTTTTTGGACAATTTTGCCCAATGGTTGATTGATCGACCAAAGTGAATTGAATTTTTGCAACCAGAAATTAGCTGCATGCTGATCAATTACAGTTTCAGCAAGGGAACTTAAGGGAGATTTAGTTTTTTCTAACACATGCATAGTCAGCACCACGCGATTGATTTTTAATTATTATACACATGTATATATATTTGTATATATATTTGTATTTTTTCTATTCCTTTCCAAAGTCGCAAAGCAACCGCTATAATGTTTTCGTTTCTTTAATCCCTTGAAAAATATGAACCAGTCTTCAATCAAAAAAAATGTTGATGCTCCTGTTGATAAACAGAATTTCGTTCATGAACCGGTGATCGTCCGTACTGTGGGGCGAAAAGCAACCATTACCAAAGAAGAGCTGTTTCAAGCTGCATTGAATTTAATTGGACCGCAAAAAAGCATCTCCTCCTTAAGCCTACGTGAAGTTGCACGTGAAGCAGGTATTGCTCCAAACAGTTTTTATCGTCATTTCAAAGATATAGATGAACTCGCGATTGAATTGATTGATCGCTCCGGGAATGTATTGCGTCAAATTTTGCATCAGGCACGTTTAAAAGCATCTAAACAAAACAGCATTATTCGCAGTTCAGTTGAGGTTTTTATTGAACAGTTAGATGCAGATGAAGGAAATTTAAGTTTATTGCTGCGTGAAGCCTATACTGGCTCTGCTTCTTATAAATTAGCAGTTGGACGTCAGTTAAATTATTTCCAGCAAGAATTACAGGAAGATTTAATTCGTTTAGAACGCCTCAATAACAGCAGGCTTTCTCACCCCGACATCGCAGCAAAAGCCATTACCCAGCTGGTATTTAACATGGGTGCAACGGTTATTGATATTTCTGCGACAGAGCGTAAGGAAATTGCCGAACAGACCATGATCATGATTCGGATGATTTTAGAAGGTGCACGTCATTTGGATGAAGCACAGATTCGATAATTTGCTGTTATAAGGATTCAAATAGAATCCTTAATTGTAGTTATACCTGTTGTTTCTCAATCATTTTTTTTACATGTTGTGCTGTTAGTTGAGGCCGTTCCAAAGGAAACATGTGCCCGCCTTCTACAACACTGTACTCTATGCCATAGATTTTTTTCATGCCTTGAGGCAAACCTTGTTTATAAAAATGGCTCTGCTCTGCGGTAATTAAATGCACCGGTACATTCGGTGCCTTGCGCGGCGTACGCCACCACCAGGCAGGTACAGTACGAAAAATGTGCGCTTCAATTTTTTTAGGAATGCTCAGCGTCACACCGCCGCGCTGTTCATCAGCCTGAATGCCATGTTCAAAATAATCATCAAAGCATTCCTGATCAAAATTTTTAAACAATCGATTATGGCGCAGCGCAGTATAAGCTTCATCAAAACTTTGCCAGTGATCATTGCGCTTGAGTGTTATCTCTGCTGGGGTAATTTTATCTACGGCTTTCAGCCTTAACTTTTGCATGCCTTCAAAAATTGCTGATTTAGAGCCAATGACAAAAGGCGGGTCCATAATCACCAACTGTGTAAATAAATCCGGGCGCTGATAGGCTGCCATTAAGGTCACTAATGACCCAAAAGAATGCCCTAAACCAATCACTTGCTGCTGTGGAAACTGCTGCTCAATATCTTGAATGACCTGATTGACCAAATGCTTCCATGTATATGTCACAGGAAATTTAGAACTCATTCCCAGCACAGGAATGGCTTTAATACTGTATTCTGTACCCAAAGCGCTAAAAAACTTTTGATAGCTGGCAGATGGGATGCCATTGGCATGTGTAAAATGAATCGGCTGTAACATAGACCTAAGAACAACGAAATGAATGCCATCAGCCTAACGCTTCATTTAAGATTTAGTAATTGCACATCTGCATTTTAATTTGAATAATGAGTCATTCACAAATCAGCTGATCTGCTGCCCATAGACCATACTGATTGCATACTGACTTAGCTTGCACATCCATTTTTATCTTTAAAATCAATACCTATGATAAATCCAATATTTGCCTTATTTTGCAGATACCACTAAATTCTGGTTGGGCATAAACGTCGCGCCGCAGGTGGTTTTATCCCCCACGATCACCACTGCACGCCCTTTAACTGTTGTGGATTGATCTGAAGCCACAGCTGAAACAACAGCTTTGCACTTTGGGCAAAAATGCTTCATGCCGTTTAAATGCACCGCAATGCCATTAATGGTAAAAGAATTTTCACATTCCGAGACTACACCACCATGGGATGTTTGAGAACCTAAAGTCACCAGTGCTTTCGCCATTTTTATTATCCATTGTTTTAATTTTGCGCATATTTTAGCGGAAATCGTTTCAGCCCTCCAGCACAACTCACCGTATTATAAAAGCTGATCGTTCAACCATTAACTGCCATATTCCTGTAGTAGTTCGGTTTTATGCTGTATTCACGATATAATGATTTAAAAATTTATAATCGATTTAACGAGGCTCTCAATGAACTCAGAAGAACGTTCTGAATTATTTATTCAGCATATTCAAAATGTGTTGCTGCATGACTGGGACCCTTTAAATATCCGTAAAGATGCGTCTATGCAGGACGAATATGACGCTTATATTGTAGATATCCTGGATGTATTAGAAGATGAACATACCACAGCTGCTGAAATTGCAAACTGTCTGCAAGAAATTGAACATGAATTTTTAGGCCTAGCAAAAAATACCGCACGCGCGGAAAATGCAGCGGCTAAAATTTGGCAGCATTTTGAAGATTTTCTGGCTTAAGCAATACTTCGCTATTTTAGACCAAGCTTGCAACAATGACTGAGGTATAAAAAAAGCGCCAATTGGCGCTTTTTTACTTTTAACAACAGCTCAAATGCGAAGCTCAGATTAAGGCTTCACCACCACCATCACTTGAATCGCTTCCGGTGTGACTGATAAACCGTCCAGTAATGTTAAACCTTCTTTCTGGAATTTCTGTAAACGTGAAATTTCATCTTCACGGATACTTGGGTTGAACTGTTTTAAATAGCTTAAACGGTCAATTTCATATTGCCATTTGTTGCCATAGACTTCTTTTGCCTGCTGCTTAAAGTTTGGCAATGCAGTTTTGGCAATATCCAAGGCTTGTGTATAACGCTGTTCAATCACTTCACGGCGCGCCTTAACCACCTGACGGCAGCTATTGCCATCCAGATGATGCAGATAAGGTTTCAGGATATCTGGAGCAATCTTGTCAGATAGATCCTGACCTTTTTCACTGAGCAATACTCGAATCAGCTGTTGTGGCAAGCTTGACGGCAAGTTCAATGCTTTTGGTGCAACAACATCTACCTTAAACCATACTTCAAGCAATACCGAACCTTGTGGCAAAGCTGCTGATTTTAATACCGCAACGTTGGTACTACCAAAGCTTTGGGTATTGATCATTTCCATGACACTTTCAGTGAATGGATGTTCAAGAGTTAAATATTGTGCATCTTCACGAACTTGGGCCTGATCACGATAGAAAGTCGCGGTCATGCCTTCTTCATCTAGTGACAAGCCTTGAACCTGCATTTGATCAGTTGGCTTGATGATCACGGTACCATTACTTTGCTCATCGAAATCGATATTGGTCGATGCCATAAAGCGTTTCATGAACATTGGCAAAGTCGTGTTGTCGTCATAGTCTTCAAGCGCCTGAACAATCTCCTGTGCCACGATTGGACGGCAAGAGTTATATTCAAGCAGACGGTCACGACCTTCCTGTAATTCAGCTTCTAAAGCTTCACGCTGAACACTAACTTCTTCAAGCAAATCTTCAAACTGCTGGCCTAAATCTGCCAATAAACAGTCTTTTAATTTCACAATAAAGTTTTCTTGCAGTGTTTGTGCCGTCGGTGAAATATTGCTGAAAATATTTAAACCTTCGTTGTACCAACGGAACATACGTTCTTGCGCAGTTCCAACCAGATAAGGCACATGAATCTGAATACGGTTTTCCTGGCCAATACGGTCCAGACGACCAATACGCTGCTCAAGTACATCCGGATTGGCTGGCAAGTCAAACAGAATCAGGTCAGAGGCAAACTGGAAGTTACGACCTTCAGAACCGATTTCAGAGCACAATAAGATTTGTGCACCATACGAATCTTCAGCGAAATAAGCCGCAGCCTGATCACGTTCAAGCAGACTCATGCCTTCATGGAACATGGCTGTACGAATACCGGCATGCAAACGCAGTACATTTTCCAAAGCTTCAACCACTGGACCACTACGTGCAATCAGCAACACTTTTTTGTGTTTCAATTCGGTACGCAGCATTTCCATGAGCCACATTACACGTGGGTCATGTTCCATCCATGCGCCATCCAGCTGAGCTTCTTCAGGCCACATCTGCTCGCGCAACTTGCCATCTTTCGACCAGTTTGCAGGCGCTGGCAAAGGTGCCGGCTGACAGTCACGTCCCGGGAAGCCCTGAATTGCTTCACGGGTATTACGGAATAAAATACGACCTGTACCATGACGGTCCAGCAACTCATGAATAGCGCGGAAACGCTGTTCCGGCTCATCCTGAATACCATGCCCCAACAAGCCTTCAATCGCTTTTAAATGCCCATCTTCCAAAGGCAGATCTGACATCAGCACTTCAGCAATTTTTGCAGTCTGATGATATTGCTCTTCTTCATCGAGGAAACGATCGAGCGAGCTAAAGCGTTGCGGATCGAGCAGACGTAAACGGGCAAAATGACTTTCTACACCCAATTGTTCTGGTGTTGCTGTAAGCAGTAAAACACCCGGTGTTTTTTCCGCGAGCTCTTCAACAAGATCGTAACGGTCGTTACCACCTTCTTCTTCACTCCACATCAAGTGATGTGCTTCATCGACTACCAGAAGATCGAAACCGGCTTCTAAAGCCTGTTCACGTAAATCGTCATGATCGACCATCAAGTCGACACTGGCAATAATGCATTGCTCGGTCAAAAATGGATTCAAATCTGGATCATGTTCTTTGATTGACGCAGTACGGGTCAAATCAAATAAAGAAAACTGCAGATTGAAACGGCGACGCATCTCAATCATCCACTGATATTGCAGTGAATCGGGCACTAAAATCAAAATGCGTTCGGAACGCGCTGTTTTCAGTTGCTGATGAATGATCAGGCCGGCTTCAATGGTTTTACCCAAGCCTACTTCATCGGCCAGTAAAACACGCGGTGCAAAACGCTGCCCGACTTCATGGGCGATATAAAGCTGATGCGGAATCAGGCCTACACGTGCACCGACCATGCCGCGTAAAGGACTAGACTTCATATTGGCTTGCATGAGCAAAGCTTCAATACGCAGGTCATACCATTCTTTGTAATCGACCTGACTGGCCAACAAGCGGTCAAGCGGTTTAGACAGTTGAATGGTCGCACCGATACGGGTTTCATTTAACGATTTACGTTCTTCTGACCCATCGTCCAAAGTACGAATCACATTGTAACGCACCACGCCATGACGGTCTTCTAAAGACTCAACCGTCCATTTGGTGCCTTCCTGATCCTGCAGTTCATCATTCACATTGAACACAATACGTGATAAAGGTGCATTGTTACGTGCATAGACACGAGTTTCATCACTTTTTGGGAATAAGATGCTAACCGATCGTTCATCTACGTCTATTAGAACCCCTAAACCGAGTTCTGTTTCCGTGTCTGATAACCAACGTTGACCAATAGCAAACTGATGCAATTTTTCCACCTTTATCTAAAAATGAGGACACTAATTTCAAGCCCAAAATCTGGTTGCTATTTGAGCAAAAAATCAGGTCTTTAAGCAATCTATTTTGACATAAAGCCCACTAAAAAGTGCGCAAAATCGATGAGGATTAAAAAGTTTTTACTTTAAAAAGGAACCGGAGCATAAAACTCCATCAGCTCCTCTGTTTGTGGATGATAAAAACTTAAATTTTCAGCATGTAAACACAGCCGCGGCATCAACTGTTGCTGCTCAGGAGTCGCATACAATGTGTCGCCAATAATGGGATGACCTAAATATTGCATATGTACACGAAGCTGATGTGAACGGCCGGTAATCGGGCTCAGTTTGACACGCGTCACCGCCTGTCCTTGAATTTCAAAATGTTCGATGGCCTGCCAATGTGTCAGTGCAGGCTTGTTGTGATTGGGATCGGCAATATGTAAAGGTGGGTGTTCCGGATCGTAAATAACCGGCACATCAACCGTGCCCTCACCTTCAAGATGCCCTGCCACTACGGCTTGATAGGTTTTGTCTGTTTGGCGTTCCTGGAATTGACGGGAAATGGTTTTTTGTCCCCATCTGGTCAGGCCAAAAACCAGGATGCCTGAAGTATCACGATCCAGCCGATGAATCAGCAAGGTTTTTGGTTCTATTTTTAATAATCTATTGATAACACAATCTTGCAAATCTTCGGTTTTACCGGGAACAGTGAGCACACCTGCTGGTTTATGGATGACCATAAAATCTTGATCACGATGTATCAGATGTTCGGTTAGAAAATTACTCAATGTTCAATCCCAGGCTGATCGCGAAAACGAGCCGGCAATAATAGAAAGCTTGGCACAGAATTACAATGCACAATGCTGGAATTGGCGACGGATTTTCCGATTTTAAGTAAAAAAAATTTCAATTGGATGAAAAATAAAATCTATAGACTTAGTTCAGCTGTAAAAAAAGCAATAACTTTGCCAATGAAGCATGCTGCAGGAAATCTTCATAAGTGATATTGGCACCATTGGCCCGCCATAGACCGATCAAACTGACGATTGCTACCGAGTCTAGTCCATAGCTGCGTAAATCTTGTAATGGATCAATTTCCAAAGGCTCTATATCTAGCTGTTCTGCAACCGCAAGTAAGATGCCTCTGGCCGATAAAATCAATTCTTTCGGCGCACTTAAACTCCATAAGCGCATCACACTATAGCTGTTCATGTGATGCACGCCTTGAGCTGAAATACTGTCTATCCACTGGATATGTTGTTCTTGGTTATGCATGTGTATTGCATCATCCACTACACAGATCTGCTCGGTCACGCTTTGTAGATGTGGCAGTATCTGTTTCAGCATTGGCGTGATTTGTCCTGCAAAAATCAGTTGTGGATGTGTGCTTGCATATTCTCCAAGCTGTTGCATACCTTGAATAAGATCATCGCCATATAAATCTACAATCGGAATTTCCAGTGCTTTGGCTTTATTACTGATCTGAATCAGATTGGTCATTAGATCTGTGTCTTTTATGCCCGTTTGCATGCGTAAGTTTTGCAATCCAACAAGCACCAGCACAGATTGTGTTGAAGATAGTTGCCATTTGGCTTGAGATGGTGCAAGTTGGATTTTTTTGGGCATGGGGTAAAGCATGGGAGATGATTCATCTAATATTTACATAGTTAGACTATGCTAGCTTAGATTTAACTGTTTGATAAGTTTTTTGGATTGTTCTCAGTATTCTAAATGGACTTCACATAAGAGATTTTATGTCAAATTAAAAGCTCTAAATGATAAAAGTTACTAAGGCTGATTTTATTTATATTTTTTATTAGGTTATATATTTATAATGACAATTAAAATATGAAAATCAATAAATCATGAAACATTATCAAGACACTCAAACAGGGCAAATTTACGCATTTGAAGATAATTTTGACCCCTTCATATCAGATAATCGCAATATTCCTAAAACCCTAACAGAAATAATTAAAAATAAAGCGACAGACACATCTGTTTGGTACAACGGAGAGTGGGTTGAACTAACAGATGCACCAACTGATTATAAAGAGCCAATTTCTAGTGTGCCATCATATAATCCTGCTTGGATAGTTCATTTAAGACCTTATTCAGCAATCATTAGCGAAAATGGAAATCAAATAAGTTTCTCATTAGGCCAAATCAATGAAAATTCTTATGAGGGAAAGCAACTATCAAAAGTAGTAGGAACACTCCCTCTAAAGATTAATAAAGGACTAGATGCATTAGTAAGCTACGATGGAGCAATAGCAATTCCCCAGTGCAATGCATTTTCAACAAGATCTGAAGGAATTACCAAATTAAATGAGATTCTATGCTCTTTATTATTAGGCGGAATCCATACTGAAGTTTTGCATGCACATGAGCTAGTGATTGGATCACTTCATGAAAAAACCAACTTATTTGCTTATACACCATGTATTCATACTCAACTAAGATTAAATTGGGCATCCATAACTGAACGATTTGGACCACTTATGTGTCCTAGAGTTTTGAGTGTTGGGAATTTACAAAAAGCTTTTTCTGAAGGTCAGGCAATTATTAAATCCCTTCCCCAATTTACGCCATTTTTTCTTTTAAATGGCTATACATCCTTGATTAATCACAACAATAATGATGCTCTTAATAACCTGTGGATAGTTGTAGAACAACTTACAGAGATATTATGGGTAAATCAGTACTCTAAGAATAGGAATATCTATCTACAGGACGTGCACAAACGACATGCTAAACTCAAATCAAAGATAGATAATAATATAATTAGCGCAAAACATGAGCTTTTAAAATTATCTAAAATTATAACAAATCAAATTTATCAGAAACTTAATCGAGTACGCTATTCACGCAACAAATTAGCACATAGTGGAACTCCACCAAATCGTGAAGTAATAATTGAGCTATGGGAGGTATTGCCAGAGCTTTTTGAAATTGCTATATACCGTAAAAATATGGGTATGCGAGCATTAAAGGTAGGGCAAGAAATTAATTGGGATATTCCTAGCAATACTAATTTTGATGAATGGCAAGAAATAGCTACCTTAATCAAATAATACCTATTAAAAAGGATCATTTACAAAAATCAAGCCCAAGCATATCAACTTGGGCTGTTTGAGGATTATTCAAATTCCACGATTATTTTAATTAAATTTCTTTTGGAATTTACACTAAAACTTAATTCTGTAGCGCCAAAAACTTCTCAATCGCCTGCTGCGCAATCTCCGCATCTTCAAAGGATTTTACACCAGACACACCTATCGCACCGACCAACTGCCCTTCATACATAATCGGCTCGCCACCTTCAAGCATCCCGGAAAAAGTTTCCATAGTCAGAAAGCCCATTTGACCGCCTTTGATAATATCTTCAAACAACTTGGAAGGACGGCGGCTGATCGCAGAACATTTGGCTTTTTCTAAACACAGATTAGCTGTCATTGGAGATGACCAATCCATACGCTTCATTGCAAGCAAATTTCCAGTTTCATCTACAACGGCGATACTGACATTAAAGCCCTGCTCTAATGCATATTCATACGCTTGATTTAATAAAAACTCGGCATCACTCAGTGTCAGATAATGTTTGATTTGCATATTCACTCTCAAAAATTCTTTATAAAAAAGCCCGCTATAAAACGGGCTTCATTTACATACTCAAAATTAAGCTGATGCTTTCATTTCCGCGAATGTCTCTTTTGCAGCTTGAATAGTAAATTCAATATCTTCATCACTGTGTGCGGCTGAAATGAATCCTGCTTCAAAGGCAGATGGCGCAAGGTTTACACCACGCTCTAACATACCATGGAAGAACTTACGGAAGGCATCCACATCACATTTCAACATTGAATCGAAGCTGGTGATGTCTTCTTGGTCTGTGAAGTACAAACCGAACATACCGCCTACTTGTTGAGTCTTGAATGGAATGCCTGCTTCATCGGCAGCCGCTTGTAAGCCGGCAAGCAATTTTTCGAGTTGTGCGGTCAATTTTTCATAGAAACCTTCAGCACGTAAATGCTTAAACATTTCAATACCGGCACGCATTGCAAGTGGATTACCTGACAATGTGCCAGCTTGATAAACTTTACCCAGCGGCGCAATGCATTCCATCACTTCACGTTTACCACCGAAAGCACCAACTGGTAGGCCTGCACCAATGATTTTACCTAAAGTGGTTAAATCAGGAGTCACGCCATAATGTGCTTGCGCACCGCCTAAACCCACACGGAAGCCAGTCATCACTTCGTCAATAATAAACACTGAACCGTGTTCATCACATACATCACGAATCGCTTGCAGGAATCCATCAATCGGTTTCACCAGATTCATGTTGCCTGCTACAGGCTCAACAATTACACCCGCAATTTCATGACCAAATTTGGCAAAGCATTCTTTTAAGGTAGCAATGTCATTGTACGGCAGCGTTAAAGTATGTTTGGCAAAATCTGCAGGCACGCCCGCAGAAGTCGCTTCACCCTCACCACTGGTCAACATACCTGAACCTGCTTTAACTAAAAGCGAGTCTGAATGACCGTGGTAACAGCCTTCAAATTTCACAATCTTGTCACGTCCGGTATAACCACGTGCCAGACGAATCGCTGTCATGGTTGCTTCAGTGCCCGAATTGGTCATACGAACCAGTTCAATAGACGGCATGATTTCACAAATAATATCCGCCAAAGTCGTTTCATGAACAGTTGGCGCACCAAAACTTAAACCATCAACAGCAGCTTCTTGAACGGCTTGAATAATTGCCGGATGGGCATGGCCTAAAATCATCGGCCCCCATGAACCGACATAATCGACATAGCGTTTACCATCGACATCGTATAAATACGCACCTTTGGCTTTTTCAATAAATACAGGCGTACCACCCACCCCATTAAACGCACGTACCGGTGAATTCACCCCACCCGGAATATGTTTGCTGGCTTGTTTAAACAATTGTTCTTGCTTTGGAGATAGGCTCATGAATTTACTCAACTCAAAATTAAATCAATTTAAATCTATTTTATTAAAGGTGGTCTTGGAAAAGTGCAGACCATTCATCAAGACGTTCAGGAATGGTCTGCATTGGACGACCTAATATATCACTAATCACCGCGCAATAATCTGCACCAGATTCAATCACGACTTGTGAATTTTCAACAGTTAAACCACCAATGGCACAGATAGGCACATTTAGTTTTGCTTTGGCTTGTTTCAATGTTTCCAGACCAATGTTTCCAGCCTCAGGCTTACTCTCAGTGGCATAAATTGCGCCAAAGGCCACATAGCTTGCACCCTCAGCAATTGCCTGTTCAGCCAATTCCAAAGAGTTATTGCAACTACGACCAATCAAAACCCCTTCAGGTAAGCGTTCAACTGCTTCAACGATTGAGCCATCATCTTGTCCAAGATGAACCCCAACACCATATTGAACCGCCATTTCAAGATCATCATTAATCACAAATGGCACATTGTATTCTGCACACATGGCTTTCATGTATTCGACTTCGTAAATTTGATCTTCTTTAGCAACTTTTTTACGACGATATTGCAATACAGCGACCCCACCATTCGCCATAACACCTTCAAGTTTTGCCAACAAAAGTTCCAATGGATCATCATTGGTAATCAAATATAAACCGCGCATAAAAAACTGCCAAAACTAAAACTGCCCTATTATAGGCATATCAGGGATGAGATTCAGCGGAACTGTCTTAATTCCCTAAGGAATAAAAGCAATAAATTTGCAAAAATTTAAAAATACCTGACTATCGCAACTTTTTTTCGAAAAAAGTGAAAAAATACCTATTTTCAGTGATAGACCATCTGGATATTAAACGCTTTAATAAAGTCACAGAATAACAATAAATAACAAAGACAATATAATAATAAAACTTGCAACAACAATGATCAGACTTTCTAATCCTTTGTTATAAAACGCGCTTGGGGAAGCGGACCAAGGATTAGAAAGTCGCCCTATTTTTTACTCAACTCAAATTGTGTGACACCTTCAATCTTACTGAATGATTTACAGTAAATAATTAATTTTTGTCTCAAAGCATTTAGCTTTTTTTACTGCATCCCTTACATAAAAAAAGCCTAGAGAAGGTCACTCTAGGCTTGGAAAACTTTAAGACTGGGACAATTCGGAAACAAAAAAATCAACTTCTTGAACGTCTACTCTATTAATAGAATATTCATTCTATTATTGCAAGCCCAGACCCCATAAATTTTCATCTATTTTATCTGATGGTGATTTTTTGCGATTATGTTCACATAATAAAAAATCGTGAGCAGCTTATTTACCTAACTTGGAATTTTATCCAGTGAACGGTCTTTTAAACTTAAATTACCACGCACCACATCAGATAACATACGCCAATCTGAAATAAAACTATAGAGCGGCTGTTTAAAACTGGCCGGTTTGTTTTTTTCAAAGCAGAAATGACCTGCCCATGCACTGGCATAGCCAAACAATAAGCCATAAACCAGATACTTTGGCTTTCTTTTTACAATGGCACGACTTAATAGGCAGGCCCCGACACTGCTGCCAAATATGTGCAAACGGCGACTCATGATATTACGATGCTCAGTTAGATAAAACCGATAGAATTCATGATAGTTTTGAATCGGCAGCTGAAATTCCGGTTCTGGATGATGTTCAAATTTGAGCTGGATTGTTGTATTCATGGTCATAGTCCTGCCTATTTTGATTCAAGTTAGCTCATATTTCAGCCAAATTAAAGTGTCCGCTTTTATCATTTTTTTGATCATTTGCAAAGCAACCAGTCAAGAATCCGTTCGTCAAGTCTTACATCAAAAATCATTTTCGCTACAATCATCAGCTTAGAATGAACAATGCTATTTCCGGCACTATAAAAGAACAGATTTCATAACGCATGTGTAAGCTATAGATAATGTTTGCATTGCTGACATCACATCAAAAAATTAGGATGAAAAATCATGGTTGAAGTTGAATTAAAATTTCAAATTCCTGAAGCAAGACGTAATGCTTTACTGAAAGCATTGGATCCTAAAAAATCTGAAATTATTCAACTGAAAGCCAAATATTACGACACATCGGAACCCTTACTCTCACAACATGGTGTTGCCTTAAGGCAACGTCTCGAAGGCACGCGCTGGATTCAGACCTTGAAAGCTGCCGGTAAAAGTCATTTACATCGTTTTGAGCATAACCATGACTTAGGAGAACTGGAACAAACACCACAGCTGGATTTATCTATTTATGAGCAGGATGCTGAAGCACAACACATCCTGAAAAATGCTTTGGGTGAGGCACAGGATCAACTTAAATTACAGTTTGAAACTGATATACAGCGTACCTTTCGCGTCATTCATTTTGAAGAAACCGAGATAGAAGTCAGTCTAGATGTTGGTGAAGTGCGTACCGAAACAGCCCAGAGTGAAGTACATGAAGTCGAGTTTGAATTGAAGTCGGGCTCAGTCCAATCTCTTCTCGCCTTTAGCTTTGAATGGGTGAAAAAATATCACCTTTGGCTGGATGTGCGCAGTAAAGCCGAAATCGGCAATCTTTTGGCCATCCAGCAACCCGTCAGTCCGGCGAAACCTGCCAACGAATTTAACTTAAGTAAAAAAGATCCTGCCAATAAGAACTTACGCCTGCTAATTGCACAGCAGTTACAGCATTTATTGCCGAATATTGCGGCTATTTCTGCAGGTGTTGCTGAGCAAACACATGTTCAGCAAGCACAAATTGCCCTGGATCACTTGCATTTAACCCTGTCGTTATTTAAAGACTGGAATGATGCTGTTTCAGACAAGTGGGCAATACAGCTGCGGGCATTTAAGCAGCAGTTCGATCATTTGCAGCATTTGGAACACATGCAATCGACTTTAGGTGCTTTTTTACAAAATCCAAATACGGCGTCAAATTTAGCCAAAGATATCTTGTATGCCAAAGAAAAGTTGGCCAACCTAGTACGTTCAACCCAAAACGTGCATCATTATCTGGAATTATTGATGTTTGGCTTAGACCATGAGGACAAGTCACAAGCGCATGACTTAAAATGGTTTGCGCAAAATACCTTGCAAAATCAATATAAACAATTACAAGAGCATCTTTTGGCTGCCGATATTGCTCATTTCGAGAGTCTGGATCAGTTAGCGACTAAAATTCATGAACTGAAATTTAGCTTTCCTATTTTAACCTCGATTTATGATGTCAAGAATTTGCAAAAATACAGCAAAGCCTTAAATGACGCTCAACTTGCCGCCAGTGAATATCAGATTCTGGCCTCATCTGCCGAGTATATTCAGCAAACTGAACTTGAAGCCAGTGACTGGTTTGTTTTGGGCTGGCTGACAGCGAAACAGGAAGTCTATGCACAAAACCTGCTGGAAGCGACAGAACAATTTCTGGTGAGCCGTAAATTTATTAAATAACAAATAAATTAATAAAACTAAACCAATAAAATCAAAGCGTATGGTACGATTTTTTAATGCACAGCATTGATCGGTCGATATACGCTTTATTTACTTTTCAGCAAAACCCTACTCTTTTTTTGATACTGGCTTACAATCAATGTTATGACCCGATCGATGGTGAAGTGTCAGGAGTTTTAACATGCTTGAAATAGAATTAAAATTTCAGATCCCCGCATCACATCAAGAGAAGCTCTATCAGCTCTTCTTGAACAAGAATGCTCGCTTGATTTCTTTATACGCAAAATACTACGACACGCCCGAACGGCATTTGGCTGAAAAAAATATTTCTTTACGGCAACGTCTTGAAGATGATCACTGGATACAAACTTTAAAAGCACCCAGCGATCATTCCTTACAACGTTTTGAACTAGAAAGCGATTTAGGCAAGCTAAAAGACCCGGATTTAGATCTTAAGATTTATCAATCCGATTCGAAAGCAAAACAATTGCTGCAAAATGCTTTGGGCAAACAGGCTAAAAACCTGATTATGCAATATGAAACGGTAGTTCAACGTCTGGTGCATGTGATTCATTTTAACCGTTCAAAAATTGAAGTGTGTCTGGATCGCGGTGAAATTCGACATAACGATCAGAGCGTGCCAATTTATGAAATTGAATTTGAGCTTAAACAAGGTTCCGTACAAGACCTGATCAAGTTTATTCACCCTTGGGTGCAGCGATACCATTTATGGCTAGATGTGCGAAGTAAAGCTCAACGCGGCGATTTGCTGGCACAAAATTTAACAATTCTTCCCGCTCAATTTGCAAGCCCACTCAAACTGAATCCACAGGACTCAACAGATAATGCATTAAAACAGATCATCAATAATGCCTTGCAGCATTTATTGCCCAATGCATCAGCTATCGCTTCTGGACAGTATGATAGCGAACATGTACACCAAATGCGTGTGGCCATTCGCCGTTTAAGAAGTGCCTTGCGTGTTTTTGATGACTGGTCAAAAGATGTCAATCCGGATTGGCAAGAGCAACTGACTCATCTGTTCCGCCAGCTAGGTTCAACCCGCGACCGTGATGCCTTAAGTGAAGGATTGTTACCCCAGCTCGAACAGGCTGGTGCACCTATTGTTCAGCTTCCGGATATACCTGAAGAATCCAGCATTCCGATTGATGAATCATTACGTTCCCCAGACTTTGTGGAATTGATTCTGCATTTGCTGCGCTTTGTCGATCAGCCAGGTAAAGAACAGAAAAAACCGCAATTGAAAAAGGATATTGCAAAAAAACTGCAAAAACTGCATCAACAAATTTGCAAAGATGCCGATCAGTTTCTACAGCTGGATATTCCATCCCGGCATCGCACCCGCAAACGGGTCAAACGCTTACGCTATTGCGTAGAATTCGTTGCTTCACTCTATCCAGGCCAAAAGGTAAAGCGTTATCTCAAAGATTTAAAACCCGCCCAGGAAAGTTTGGGTCAATATAACGATTTAATGGTGGCCGAAGCACTGTTTCAGGACATGGTAAAGCGTAAACAAAAACTGTGGTTTGCCTTGGGCTGGATTGCCAGTGAGAAAAAATACATTCTACAACAAGCGCAAGCACATTTAGAGGATTATGCGAAAACCGACACTTTTTGGTAATTCGAGGCACAGATAAGATTGACCTCTTTCCATGCTTTAACGATATTTGCCAAAAATTTTCCAGGTTCCATTATCTGCCAATGGATCGCTATAACTGTCATTACGTTGTTTGCGCGGTTTATCGCGTGCATCGACCAGTTCAAAATGTGACTCTGTACTGAGTACAATGCCATTCACATAAAACCGTGTGCGTGTGTATTCACTTTGTCCATGTTGAAACACATAAGTGCGCAAGTCGATAAATTCGCGATGTGCCACCAAAGCTGCCGTATCATCACTTTCTAACCAGGCACTCATGGCTTGAATTTGTGCAGGCTCATATTGTCCACACTTATCCACCAGGCTGGCAATACCACGAAAGGTTTTCGATTCTTTGGCGCGGGTTTTGTTAATCCGGATGCGATCAACATGAAAATAAAATAACGGCAGATTCAAATGGCTGGGTAAATGTACGGCATCTATGGTTTCATCCTCCATAAAAGGTTGAAACAGGTCTTGTGCCCTTTCAATTAAACCCGTCCATTGGCGGTAATATTCATCAACTTCTTTTTGAGTTCCATAATAAATGGGCAAGCCTTCAACATTGGCCAGGTTTGCAGGTGGCCAAATATTTTGACGCAATAAGGCGATGTCACTTTTTAGACTCTGTACAGCAATGGCATCTTGCATTGGAGTATCCATTTTTATGCTTAGGCTATTTTTAGATTAATCCAAAGGTTTAGTTTCTGCAAGGCTTTGCCTATAATATACCATTAGATCGTTTTTGCAGGAAAAGTTCATGGTTCAAAAGATTGAAGCAACAGATGTAACCGAAGAAGAAGCGTTAAATGCTGCTTTTTTTGAACGTGCTGATGAATTTATTAAACAGGCCAACGAATTTTGCCGTATCGAAAAAGGTTCTGCAGTGAAACCTGCTGAAATGCGCGGACAAGTCAGTGCTGCCATGCTATTTGGTACTGCCCGTTTTAATACCTGGGTCGCTGCCAATAATTTTAAAGATGGCAACGAAATGCGTGATGCCAAAGATCAGGTCATGTCTTACATCATGCAGCAGTTCCAGATGATGCTGGAAGATAACTATGACGAATATTGCGAACAGTTTGAAAACTATCTTCGCTTCCGTCATAACGAAGAATTTCATGCCAACAAACATGACCATGATCATCAGCACTGATCACAAGTTTAAAAAGCCCTTCAGGGCTTTTTTTATGCCCCCAGTTTTTGGATGAAAGGTCATTTAAAGCCGGATCACTTTACAGTATGTTTAAATAACAGAGATTTGCTGAACCAAGGACAGATATGCAACAGCTGGATTTTGCAATTATTGATTCGCATATTCACCAATGGGATCCTTATAATACGCCCCATGCAGCAGCTTTGGCAGTGAAATTATTGGGCAAACACCCTTATTTGCTCGATAAATTCGTGCGGCTGGTGAACTCCGATGATCTGATCGAAACTGTTGGCCTGACCAATCATGTGACAGCGCCCTATTTGCCTGAAAACTATGTCGAAGATATTGGTCATTATCAGGTTGAACAAGTGGTGCATGTGGAAGCCAGCTGGCATAAAAATAAAGGTAAAGGCGTGATCGGTGAAACCCGTTTTATTGAATCGCTACCCTTCAATGCTGAAACCGTTAAACTCGGCGGTATCGTTGCAACTACCGATCCACGAGACAGCAATTTTAAAAAGATTTTGCAATTACATAAAAAAGCTTCGCCGCGCTTTAAAGGTATTCGCAAAATGGCGGCAGTGCATGAAGATAAAGGTATTCATGCCTGGGCAGATGAACCGCATTTATACCGCAATAAAAAGTTTTTAAAAGGTTTTGAAGCCATCGCACAATACAATTTAAGCTTTGATGCCTGGGTATATTCCACTCAATTGAATGATGTGATTGCCCTAGCCAAACAATTCCCGGAAACCTCTATTGTGTTGGACCATTTTGGCACGCCCGCCGGTCTGTTTGGCCAAGTCGGTACTTTGACCGGGTTGACCAAAGTCGCCAGGGAAAATATTCTGGCACGCTGGCAGGAAGATATTGCCGAACTGGCCAGCTGCCCGAATGTTTATATCAAGATGTCTGGCCTGTTGATGCCAGTGTTGGGGCATCAGTTTCATAAGCAGGATCGACTCGCCAGCAAACAGGAAGTCTATGATTTAGCACTGCCACTGATCAGCCATGTGCTGCAGAATTTTGGCAGTTACCGCGTGATGTTTGCTTCCAATTTTCCCATGGATCGGGTCAGCACTTCACTGGTGAACATCATTGATGCCTTTAGTGATGCAGTGGTGGCTTGTGACCCTGATGCATTGGAACGGGTATTTCATCATAATGCGAAGCAGTTTTACCGGCTTTAATAACCTCTCCCTCACCCTCTCTTTTCAGGAGAGGGAAATTGAAAAAAGAGGATCAAGCATTATGACTTGTTTTGTGGTTTGCCATACTGGTCTGCCATGACTTCCACTAACTGATCCAGTTTGATGTATTTCTTGATCACGGCATCTACATCTGCCTTGGTCAATTTTGCAAAAGTCAGGTCACGTTTTTCACGGAACAATAAGTCGCGCTTGTGTTCCAGTTGCGGCATAAGCATTGCGTGAATATTGCGTTCATCTTCCAAGGCGGTGACCCGTTTTTTCATAATATTGGCTTTGGCTGCTTCCAGCTCCTGTTCAGTCACACCTTTACTAAGTAAATCACTCAGCACTTTATGCACCCCTTGCGAAACTTGTGCCGACTTCGCTGCCGTATAGTTGGCTTCAATGGTGATTGCACCTGAATCCATCCAGTCATCCAGATCAAGATCACTGCCAAAACCATAGACCAGCGCATTTTTCTCACGCAGTTCTTGGGCTAAACGTGAAGATAGTTGCGAGTCTCCCAAGATATAACTAAACACCATTAATGCTGGCGCATCGGCATGATTTGAGCCCACTGGCAAGGTCAAAATTGCCTGATAATTACCAAATTCACGTTGCTCCGATAAGGCATGGATTTTTTGTGCTTTATAAGCCTGATAATCAGAACTTAAACGTTGATAAGGCAATTGCGCCTTCCATCCTGAAAATTCTTTTTGTAGCAATTTAAGCATGGGCTGAGCTTGATAATCGCCAGTGATGGCAATTTGGGCATGATTGCTGACAAAAAAGTCCCGATAAAGCTGCTTCACTTGCTCAACTGTTACCGCTGTAAGCTGCTGTTTGGACAGATCCGGTTCAAAATGATAACGCAAATCCCCCGGCTGGTATGTTTCAAGCAATCGGGTCATGGTCAGTGCTGCAACCGTTTCAGGTTCCGTATATGGTCGGTCTAGACTCGATAAGCTTTGTGACTTGATCAAATCAAATTGAGACTGTTCAAACTTTGGTGTTTTCAAAACCTCGAGCATAAATTTGAAATAGTCATCAAATTTCTCTTTTTTCGCTACAATTTGAATGGTGATGCTATTCGCAGATGCAGTCGCCGTTGCCCCACCACCGGCTTCAATCGATTTATCGGCAATATCCTGCAAGCTGTATTGATCTGAGCCACGCAAGAGTAGATAAGCCATCAAATCCAGTACTTCACCTTTATTAAACAAAGATTTGTCCGTACCAAAGTCTACAGAAATGGTGGCATAGGTTTTATCATCACGGGTCGATGTCGGATATAAGGCATATACAATGCCATTCTTTAACTTGCCACGCTGAATTTTCTTTTCGGTATCGACTAAATACTGTTTAGAGGTTTTGACGTATTCAGCCACCTCCTGCTTATAGACACTGCTTTCTTTGAGCGGTTCTTCTTGGGTACCGGTCTGATCCAGGGTTTTAGGCTGTTCAGCAACCTGTTTTTGCTCTAGTGCTTTTTTCTGATCTTCTGGGGTCGGTTTGATATCGCCAGAAATACGATGCTCAGGAACTAAAAACTGGGTCAGGGTTTGATTGACATCAGCCAGCTTCAACTGTTTTACATTATTCAGATCGGTAAAATACTGTGACCAATTGCCCTGATAAGAAACGTAATAATCACTTAAACGATCCCCCAAAGCAGCTGCATTGCTGAGCACACTGTCTGCCTGATTTTGAATCAGATTTTTTACCCTGTTCAGTTCGGTTTCATTAAAGGCCTTATTTTTTTCAACACCTGCCACCAATTCTGACTGAACTTTTTTCTCATCATGATTCGGGGCATAAATCGCGCCCATAAACACCAGATTAAAATCCTGATCCAGCCAGGTGGTGGATTGAACACCTGTACTTAAACCGGTTTCCACCACGCTCTGATATAAATGCCCACTCGGCTGCATGGTATATAAATAAGGTGCCAGCGCCAAAGCAGATTTGATCTTTTCATTTTTGCCGTTCAGGTAAATATTGAATTTGGCTAGATCACTGCCCTTTTGTACCAGATAATTGCGGTTCTGAATCTTGCTTGCATCCAGCACAGGAACCTTGCTTTGTTCGGGAACCTGACGGGCTGCTATTGGGCTGAATTTTTTATCAATCTGTTTTAATACCTCAGTTTTATCAAATTTACCGGAAATGACCATCACGGCATTGTTGGGTGCATACCAGGTACGATAAAACTTATTCAGCTCATCCATTTTGATGGACTGCAATTCTTTTAAATCCCCAATCGGTAAACGCCCCAGATACTGGTTGCCATAAGCCGATTTCCACATCTGGTCCATCATCACTGCAAAAGGTTGATCCATACGAACTTCACGTTCGCGCTTTACAATGGCAATTTCCGAAGGAACAAACTTTTCCTGCAGCACCAGTTTATCCATGCGCTCAGCTTCGAGATGAATCACTTCATTAATTACATTCTGTTCAGGACGAATCACATTCGTATATTTGGTGGAATAATAATCTGTGCTAGCATTGGTCATTAAGGTGTATTGATCCAGTCGGCGCTGAAATTCTTCACCTTTGATATTTTGTGTACCCTTAAATGCCAAATGCTCGAGCAGATGTGCCAAACCGCCTTTGCCCTGCGGATCATTAAGTGAACCGGTCAGATAGACCGTATTCATAAATACTTTATTTTCTTTATTATTTTGCGCCAGCACCACGCGAAAACCATTTTCTAATTTATATTCTTCAATCTTCTGCTCAGATTTAACCAAAATCGGTTGTGCCCAGGCTGCTGCACTAAAACCAACAAATAATAATGAGATAGTAAGTTGTTTAAACCGCATGAGCATAATTATTCCAATTTATTCAGTCATATGAATTTTTAAGCCATCACATCTTAGAAAATGATCGTGATGTTGAGTAGTCACTTTTTGCAAGAATTGCTGTTTATTTCAACAGCTTTGTAGTCCATTTATATCCATATGTTAAAGATGTAGTTCTGCCTGCATATATAATTTTGCATAGCCTGAAATTTCAATCCGTTCATTTTCAAGCAGTTCACAATACAATTTTCCTCCACGTGCGGATGCCTGATAAGCCAGAATTTGGTTCTTGCCCAATTTCTCCGCCCAAAGCGGTGCAATCGCGGTATGAATTGAACCGGTGACCGGATCTTCATCAATGCCATTGGCTGGAGCAAAATAACGCGATATACAATCATAAGGCTCAGCAGCCTGAGCAGTGATGGCCAGATCCAATACAACCTGTTGTTCGGTTGCTTCAGCTTGAAGTTGTGCCCATTGTTTGAATAATTCCAGATTGGGCTTTTCATCCCATACATCTTGTGAATTTTCATATTCCACAATATAGGCCTGATGATTTAAAAAAACATTTTTAAATGGCTTGCTTAAAATTTGCTTTAAAATTTCAGGATAATGGGTAATTTTTTTTGCCCGGCGGACTGGAAAATTCATTTTAATTTTGCCATCAGCCACTTGGCTCACCACAAAAACTCCTAAGTCTTTCACATGAAACTGGATGGTGCGCGCTGTGGTGTAATCTTTAAATAGCACAAAACTGCTGGCTAAAGTGGCATGCCCACAAAAATTCACTTCCGTGGTTGGGGTAAACCAGCGGATTTCATAATTTTCTGCATCTATGACTTTCACAAATGCGGTTTCAGCCAGATTATTTTCCAAGGCCATATTTTGCATCAGGGCTTCATCCAGCCAGTGTTCAGTCACAATCACTGCCGCAGAATTTCCTTTAAACAGTTCCGTTGTGAAGGCATCCACCTGATACATTTTCATCTTGATCTCCCCAATTTTAGATTCAGCACTTTTGCATGTTCTAAATGCAATACAGACATTATTGCTGCAAGTATTCCATAGCGTGCTTTTTAAAAACAAAAAAGCTGATCTAGAAAGACTGTTTTTACATCCACCTATAGATCAGCAACTTTATGTATAAATACTGACGTATTAATTGTGATTTTCCCCTGGAAAAAACCTGGCTTTAAGGCTAGCTTATCTATATCTATATCATTGATTTATATCTCATGAATTTTCAAGTCCATATGATTGATGTGAAAAATCAATTACAGAACTATATTTGGTTATTAGAACATATCCCGAGTAAAGAAGTGGTGGCAGTTGACCCTACTGAAGCGCATCTGGTCGAAGAGTTTTGTGCAGCACAGGGTTTAAAGCTGAGTCAAATCTGGCTGACGCATTGGCATAAAGACCATACTGGCGGTGTACCTGAACTTTTAAAAGATCGTCATATCCCCGTTTATGGTCCACGGGAAGAATTAAGCAAAGTTCCATTTATTAGCCACCCTCTACAGCATCAGTCCCATCTCAGCTTTCATGAGTTGAATATTGAGATTATTGCCGTACCTGGGCATACGCTAGGCCATATCGTTTATTTTATTGATGCCCTGGATGTGCTGTTCTGTGGCGATACGCTGTTTGCCATGGGCTGTGGCCGTGTGTTTGAGGGAAGCTATGAGCAAATGTACCACTCGCTCAATCGCTTGGCCGCTTTGCCTGCGCGCACCAAAGTCTACTGTACCCATGAATATACGCTGGCCAATGCCAAGTTTGCTTTACATGTCGAACCTGACAACCTTGCAATTCAACAGCGCTTTGAACAGGTTGAAGCACAGCGTATGCTCGGTCAAGCGACTTTGCCAAGCAGCATTGAACTGGAACTGCAAACTAATCCCTTTTTAAGGGTGGAAAGTGTTGAAGAATTTCAACGTATACGCCAGTTAAAAGACCAGTTTTAATTTTGTGTCCTATGAAATGTTTATAAAATCTGATGTGTTTGCATATACGCATCAAGCTCGGCTTGCGTCACCACTTTGGTGACATTCATTTCATCAACCCGAACAAGTAATAAACCACCCAAAGCCGGTTGATAACGGCGGGCACTGCCAAAAGGTGTATAGGAAACTTTAGACTGTTCTGCAAAAAACAGCCAGTCCTCATGTCCCAGCATCACAGCAACAGGAACCAAATCTTGTTGCTGCATCTGTTGAATTTGCTTGAGTACATTCTGTTCAATGGTTTCTGTGGTCATTTCAATCTAGTCATCGTCTTAATCAATATTTCACACCGACTAGAATTCAAAAAATTCCTCGGTACGGTGCCCTATACTTTATCGTTTTTTAAAATCAGAAGCACCGTCATTTTTTTTGGCAGCGATTGAGTTGTTGATAAAATGATATGGGGTTTCCTCTTCAGCTCTGTGTTTTTAAATAATTCCCCCAAACAGCTCAAAGATAGAAACATTTAAGCCCTACTTAAAATTGTGTTTAAATATTTCCAGTGCAAAAAACAAGAAACATAGATTTAAATAAATATAAATCAATTAGATATAAATCATAAACTTAAATACAAGATTATTTTTTATCCGCAATTTAATTATTTTTTATGCATTTACTGCATAAAAAAAATACAAAATATTTATTTTATAAAAAACCTGCTCACGCTACCCTTTAAAAAAATACCAGCATCCCTATTAATTATTTAACAGCAGTCGGTATCCAATATAAACAAGGAGTTCTCTCGTGAAGAAAGTTGTTAAGGCAAAAAATTTAATTGCATTTCGTATCTGGTTAGAAAAATTGGGTTATTCGGTAAAATCATTGACGGATAATCGTGGATTTACCTTTAGCTTTAAAAAAGAATATGGGCTGGTGACTTGTGACTTAGCAGGTAATGCCCTTGCCATGCAGCTTGGTGAAGAATTTGAAGATCATTTAAAAGCTTAAAAGACTATTTGTAATTTTGGATCGAGACAAAAACAATAATAATTTCAAATCTATTCTAAAAAGCCCACTTTTGGGCTTTTTATTTATATTTACTTTCTTTCAGGCAATAAAAAAGCAAGGTCATTTACCTTGCTTTAATATGGTGGGGACGGAGAGACTCGAACTCTCACACCTTGCGGCGCTGGAACCTAAATCCAGTGCGTCTACCAATTTCGCCACGTCCCCATTCGAGTACCAACTTAGTGCTGGATTTTTTTACAACAAAAAAGAAAGGCCATTTACCTTGCTCTAATCTGATGGTGGGGATAGAGAGACTCGAACTCTCACGCCCAGAAGGCGCTGCGACCTGAACACAGTGCGTCTACCAATTCCGCCATATCCCCATCAGGGCACCAACTAAATGCTGGATTTCTTACAACAAAAAAGCAAGGTTATTTACCTTGCCTTAATATGATGGTGGGGACGGAGAGACTCGAACTCTCACACCTTGCGGCGCTGGAACCTAAATCCAGTGCGTCTACCAATTTCGCCACGTCCCCATCAGGGTACCAACTAAGTCGTTGGATTTTTAAAACTTGGCAGAGGATCAAGGATTCGAACCTTGACGAACGGTTTTGGAGACCGTCATGCTACCATTACACCAATCCTCTGTTACTTAATTATCAAGCTAAGTTGATATTTAAGTGGTGGGGACGGAGAGACTCGAACTCTCACACCTTGCGGCGCTGGAACCTAAATCCAGTGCGTCTACCAATTTCGCCACGTCCCCAATGGCTGTGTATATTATAGAGATCGATTACTCATGACAAGACCTTTTTATGAAAAATCCACTTGTTTGTTTAAATAAAAAACAAAAACCGTTTTTCTGTATTTTTCTTAAACAATTTCAGTGAGTAAGCCCTGTTTTATCGTGTAAATATCAGTAAATCTCTTCTCTTTTTGCTTTGCTAACATTCCACGTAAATAGGTTTCAAACAGCAAAAAATGTTGTGGCAGTTCAATATTTAACTGCTGACAATGTAAATAAGCCCATTCCTGGTAATTTTTAGCACTTAGACGCTGTGCGCTGAGCCATTCATAGAGAATAATGCCTAAAGCATAAATATCGGTTTGCACGGTTTTCTCTGCACCATGAAAAAGTTCGGGTGCCATATAGCGCGGTGTTGCAGTTAGGTTTTTCAGGTTTTGTACTGAATTGATTTTTTGTACCTGTTCAAAATCGATTAAACATGTACGGTTTTCATATTCAACGAAGTGCTCGCGTTTTAAATCGCCATGAATCCAGCCTGACTGATGTAATTGATCCACAGCATCCAAAAGCTTTAAAAACGTCTGTTTGATCTGTTGCAGTGACATCTTGACACAATCACCGAGCAATAACTCTGCATCGCTTAGAATCAATGCAGCACTGCCCTCCGCTTCTAACGCAGCCAGTTTTTTATAATGAGGAATCATTTGAAAAGGTAATAGAAAATCAGGCATACAGTTAGAAGAATTGGGTTGATCTAAAAATTGCTGATAAAAAACCAGTTCATTCAAGAACCCGGCTTCAACGCTTGGATGGCTATTTAAGCTTTGGGTTTTTAACCAATAGCGTTGCTGCTGATATTCAAAGGTATATAAACAACGCCCAAAAGTTAAACTTTTGGGCTTGGTCTTTGATATTAAACAGATGTTAGAAAAATCTACATCCTTAAACTGCAATAAATTCTGCAGTTTTTTGCTCTGGATCATGTTGATAACTTAAAAGCTCCAAACAGTGCTGGATGGTTTTACCGACACGGGCATGAGTTTCAATCGAAGATATTTTCGGCCATGTTGCGCGCTCGCCTTCTCTTTGCAATAACTTGAACAAATATGGACGTGGGTTCTGAAACATATAACTATAATGGCGTAAGCTATAATCACCGACGATATTTAAATCACCATAATAGCCTTGATCAATCACCCCAAAACCATGATCGAGCAAACGGCGTACAGGAGGAAGCATTCCGACTCGGCCACGCGCAAAATCCATAATTCCCTTGGTAATAACTTTGCCCTGACGACGTACAATGCGCTCTGGCCAGCTCATCACATCTCGACGGTAGCGTTCTGCATCACTTTGCATGAAAGGAACAATATGTGGATTCACCTGACTGGCAATGGTGTAATTTAAATTATACAGTCGTGCCATTTTTTCTTGCGGGAAATCACTCCTCACACTGCCATCCACCCAGCGGGTATTGGACATATAAGGTGTCAACTTGCCATCGTAACGCTTACTGGTGAGTTTAACTGGTGGAAATAGGATAGGCACAGCACAGGATGCCAGCACAGCACTCCAGACCAGTAAATCTGGCGAAGTATAAGTATTCATGATGCGGGCTTGTTGTGAGGTATCATAAGGTGCTACAGCGACATTAATATGTAAACCGGAAGTTTTAAAGGCTTCTTCAAATGTCACATCACCCAGATTTTCTAGCAGGAATTTTTTCAGGTATTTTACATCGGCAAAACCACCGTTGCCCTTTAAAAGGTCACCAAATTTACGAAAGTGAAAAGCTTCGGTAAAAAAGTTTTCACCATTTAAAAGACCGGTAATATCTGAAGGTTTTGAAGTACCGAGCATGGTGGTCATGATTGCCCCGGCACTCGAACCGGATAACACTTTAGGCATTAAATCCTGTTCAAGCAGTGCTTTACATACGCCGGTATGAAACAGTCCTAAAGTTGCCCCACCTGAAAACATGATCGCAGGCTGGCCATAAGCTTTTTTACACTGCTGAAAGAACTCTATTTTTTTTTCCAGACACAGACAAGTACAGTCAGCCGAAGCGATGTAAGCCAGGCTGTCACTGACTTCTTCCACATAATCTTCAATGATTTTTTTAGTGCCCACATAGGTGGCACTAAACAGCATGGGATGTGCAATATTGGCGATATCGTAACTTAAACCTTCACGTAATATGTACATGAGATCTTCAGTCCGTTTTTGAAAACGGTAGCGCTTTAACCGGCTTAATCGCTCGGAAATAATTTCAGCATCAAAATAAGGTGAACAGTTGTCAAATTTCCATTCTTGTGCACCGGATTCTTCGTCTATTTTTAGTGCGATGCTTTTCCATTCTTCATATGTTTCAGCCGCAGCGAGCTGGCTTTTTAATTTTTTTATACGGTACGCTTGATGTGGATTAATATTTGTTGTGAAATCATTAAATAACATATCTATCCCTCAAACACTTTCATTGTTATTTCCTATCCCTGATCGGATATCGAACATCATATTTGCACAATCCACAAGTGATTCATCAATCATGATACCCCCTATTCAATTGGCAAACTATGACTATTTGATATACAGTCCCCATGTAAGACAATCTTTCTTTTCACTTTGTGCATATAAGCTGAACCATCATGGCAACAATTGATTTACCTGACAATATCTTACAAGTTCTTGCTACTGTACTCCAACAACTACAGCAAAACTTACCTGAACTGAAACAAGAAACCAACTTTGAAGCTTCTGCATATAAGTGGCAAGATCACCAGTTAAAAGCCATTCAGCAGCCTAAAAAAATCTATTTGGACGATTTAAAAGGTATTGAAAAGCAAAAAGAAAAAGTGATTCAGAATACCCGACAATTTTTAAAAGGCTTGCCTGCCAACGATGTGCTACTGACAGGCTCACGCGGTACAGGGAAATCATCAATTGTACGTGCACTGTTAACGGAGTATGAATCTAAAGGCTTGCGTTTAATTGAAATTGAACGTGATGATTTAGCTGATCTGCCCATCATTCAGCAATTAATTGAAGGACGTCCTGAAAAATTTATTGTCTATTGTGATGACCTAGCTTTTAACGCCGAAGATGAAAATTATCGCAGTTTAAAAAGTGTCCTGGATGGTTCATTACAATCCGGTTCAAGCAATTTTATTATTTATGCCACCAGCAACCGTCGTCATTTGCTGCCTGAGTTTATGCATGAAAATACGCCAGTCACTCGTGTAGATGTACCGCAATATACAGAGCTGCACCCGCAAGAAGCCATTGAAGAGAAAATTTCACTGTCTGACCGTTTTGGCATGTGGCTGTCTTTCTATCCGATGGATCAGAACTTGTACCTGGAAATCGTGCAGCACTATTTAACCAAAGCAGGTATGTCCATGACGGATGAAGTACGCGCCGAAGCGTTAAGATGGTGTCAGGCACGTGGACAGCGCTCAGGTCGTGCTGCCTATCAGTTTTCTAAACATTGGATTGGTTCACAATTACTTCAGTCTCAATAATTACCTTAAATTTGTGAAAACTGGAAAAGAGTTTCTCGTCTTCTTTTCCAGAATTAAAAAGAGGCGAGAGCCTCTTTTTAATTCTTTATATTCAAGCTTCGCTCGGATTGGTCAGTTCTGTCATTGGCCAGCGTGGCGTAGTCGTCACAGACAGACCATCATGCTGCCCTGCTTTTAATCGCTGATAACCTGCAAAAGCAATCATCGCACCATTATCGGTACATAAAGCAGGTTCTGCATAATATACAGTTGCTTTGATCTTAGCCAAGTCTGCTTCCAAACGCTCACGTAAACGCTTGTTGGCACTTACACCACCTGCAATCACCAAACGTTTTAAACCCGTTTGCTTCAAGGTTTTCACTGATTTTTTAACCAGTGTATCGACCAAAGCTTCCTGAAAACTTGCCGCAATATCCGCTTCACGACCTTGGCCTTCCACTTTTTTCAACTGAATTGAAACAGCCGTTTTTAAACCGCTAAATGAAAAGTCCAGACCTTGGTGTAACATCGGACGTGGAAAATCAAAAGCTTTAGCATCGCCCTGTTCTGCAAGACGTGAAATATTTGGACCACCCGGATATGGCAGGCCCATCATCTTGGCCACTTTATCGAATGCTTCACCGGCCGCATCGTCAATCGACTCACCCAGCAATTCATACTGACCAATACCATGTGCTGCCATGAGCTGGGTATGACCACCAGAGACCAATAAAGCGACAAACGGAAATTCTGGCGGAGTTTTGGACAACAATGGCGCCAGCATATGACCCTCCATATGATGCACACCAATCGCCGGTTTATTCAGCGCAAAAGCCAAAGTCCGGCCAAACAAGGCTCCCGTCATCAACGCACCCATCAAGCCCGGACCACGTGTATAGGCAACTGCATCAATGTCTGATTTTTTTACATTACTTTGTTCAAGCAATTGATTAATTAAAGGAATTAACTTGCGCACATGATCACGGGAAGCCAATTCAGGAACCACGCCGCCATATTCGGCATGCAGTTTAATCTGACTATATAACACCTGTCCTATTAAGCCGACTTCACTGTCATAGAGTGCTAACCCGGTTTCATCACAAGAAGTTTCCAAGCCCAGAACGATCATTAAACTGCCTTTTACCCGTATCTAAATATTGCTAAAGCTATTATAGACTTGTGATATGAGATGTAAATGAGTAAAATACTGTCCTTCACTTGTGATCTAAGGCAATCGTGCCGCAGATCTTATCCATAACTTAATGAGGATTCTTCATGCCACAAGTTAAATTGAAAGAAGGCGAACCAGTAGACGTAGCTATCCGTCGTTTCAAACGCTCATGCGAAAAAGCGGGTGTTTTAGCTGACGTTCGTAAACGTGAATTCTACGAAAAACCAACTCAAGAACGTAAACGTAAAAAAGCTGCTGCTGTTAAACGCTACCAAAAGAAATTGGCGCGTGAATCAGTACGTACTACTCGCCTTTACTAAGATTAATTTGTGATTGACTGCTTGGAATAAATAATGACTACTTTAAAAAACCAGATAACTGAAGTTTTGAAAGCAACTATGCGTGCTAAAGAAATGGATAAGTTAACGGTAATACGTGGTCTACAGGCGGCAATTAAGCAAATCGAAGTCGATGAGCGTAAAGAACTTGACGACGCTCAGGTTCTTGCGGTCATTGAAAAGCAAATCAAACAACGAAAAGAATCGGTTAAAGCCTTTGAAGGTGCTGGCCGTGATGATTTAGCTAGTAAAGAACAAGCCGAAATTGAAGTTTTATCTCAATTTCTACCAGAAGCTATGACTGAGGAAGAGCTTGATTCTATCATTGCGCAAACTATTGCTGCGCAAGAAGCTACTAGCATGAAAGATATGGGTAAGGTGATGAACTCTCTACGTCCGCTCATAGCCGGGCGTGCCGATCCTGCACAAGTTTCAGCTAAAATTAAAGCGAAACTTTCTTAATCTTTCATAACCTGATTTATCAAAATAAAATTCAATTGTTTGGTTTGGACTATTTAACAACCTGGTTAAATAGCCCTAAATCAATAAAACATTCCCTTATTTAAATTTTTCCACATCGTCTTCTTTTATTGTATTTTTTTAGCCCAGTCATCTAAACAGCAGATGGATTTCTAAAAATTGCACTGAATATTATATTTTTTCAAAATCAGCATTTCTTTTGACGACATCACTTGGTTAATCACATCTTGCCTGGTCATCTGTCTAAATTGACGATCTAAAGATTCCCTGTTCTGATCTGCCGCCTGATACAAACTATCAATATAACGTCCCACTATTGCACAATATTGTGCTTGCTGCTGTGGCGTAAAGCTTGCCTGCTGCGCATTTAAACTTCTAAAAAAGTTTCTGCTCTCCTGCTTATACTGCTCAGAGATTTGATCCACGGCCGCAACATATTGCTCTACACTTGCAACAGCCATATTTGATCCCACACACCCCAACAGCCATAAAGCCAATAATATTTTTTTCATAAATCAATCAATACTGTTCGTTATTCGAAATATACAACCCATAAAGATTATCATAAGCCTCATCATTTCAGCTGCAGATTTTATTCATCTATATGTAGAAAATCAGGTTTATATTGAATATAGGCTTGCTCGGAAGGTGCGGGTAAATACCCTTGCGTGACCGTTCCCAAACGCAAACGAATGATGTCAGGTAAATCGACGTGATATGAATAAATCGGGCTGCCGCATTCCTGACAAAAAACCCGTGCTTTATTCGGGCTATGTAAATATTCTTTTAGAAATTTAATCCCAGTGGTAATTTCAAATTTTGATTTCTGTAAGGGACTATTCCAGCCAAAGATTGAGCCTTGGGCCATTTGACAATCTTTACAGTAACAGATGATAGTTTTTTCAATTTCACCATCATAACAATACTTCACTCTTCCACATAAGCATTGACCTTCTAGCATGTGCCACTCCTTATTTTTATTATTACTGCAAAATAATCATCTGCAATTAGATTCTTAACTGCCGCTCTTTTTGCATTTCTTGAATCCGTGTTTTTAATTTTGCAGCCAACACCGCATTATCTTTAATCAGGCGCTGTGCATGCAATAAGGACTTAATCGCATTTTCTTCCGATCCTGACCAGTATTCCACTTCCGCCCGATAACGCAGCACATTCACCGTCCTAAACGCTGACTGCCGGTCTATATTGGCCGTTTGCTGCATTAAACGCCAAGCTTGAATATCACGTGGATTTTTATTGATAAATCGCTGAATCAGTTTCTGCGCCTGCGCAGCATCTCTCTGTCGAATCAAAACTTCAGCCAATTTAAAAGCCAAAGCCCGATTTTCCGGCATAATCCGTGCTGCGGATTGAATAGCCTGATACGCTTGCTCGGTTTTATTTTGTCCCAGATAAATATCGGTCTGAATTAAAACCAATAAATTGTTAAGGCGCTGATGTTTTTTTGCCTGATCCAAGACCTGCTGCGCTAAAACATAATCGCCCTGTTTAAGATAAAATGCAGCCAATGCCAACTGCCCGGCAAAATTATTACGATTCGCCAAAACCTGAAGTTGTTGCTCTGTGGTTTGGTTAGAAATGACCCGGCTATACCATTTCAGAATTTCAAAATCCTCATCATGCAAATTCGATTTCACTCGAGGAAATTGATTGGCCCTTAAACGCGCTTCACTCATCCGCTGCGTACTAAGCGGATGAGTCAACCAGAAATCGGGTAAAAAACTAACCTTACTGGTTGCCCGGTCCATCACTTCAAAAAAGTCAGCCATGCTTTGCGGGTTATAGCCTGCGCTATACATATACTGCATACCAATCCGGTCTGCTTCTCGCTCCTGGTTACGGCTATAGTTCAGCTGCTTATCCATTAAAGCCGCCTGTGTCCCTAGCATGATTGCCGTTCCAGCATCACCATCCGCTTGTGAGGCAATGAGTGCACCCACCAGCAATCCAGCCAGGGTCAACAGTCCTTGTCCTTTAAACGCTTCCTGTGAACGACTGTAATGACGTTGTGACACATGTGCCACTTCATGCGCCATCACCCCTGCCACTTCATCCATATTTCGGGCAGAGGTCACCATTCCCGTATTAATGGCAAACAATCCACCCGGAACAGCAAAAGCATTAATTTGAGGGTCATTGATAATCACCAGCCCTATGGGTTGTCCCAGCTGAGTCTGGCTTAAAATATGTGAAAATACGTTCCCCAACTGATCTTCCAACCACGGGTTTTGCAGAACTGGCATTTGGTGCTGTACTTCACGAAATACTTTTTCACCAATCATTTTTTCTTTTTGCTGGTCTATCAAGCCTACGCCGCTACCAATTTCAGGAACATTAAATTGCGGAGCTAAATTGACATTTTCACTGTGCGTCAATGCCATTGCTGAAATCAAAGTGATGTTGCAAGCCCATAAAAACCGTTTCAATGTGATGTTCTCAAACTGTTTTTTTCAATTTATCCGACTATAACATTGAAGATTGAAGGGATATGCAATGAAGTGTTATCAAATTTTAAGAAAAGGAAGCATTCACTACATAAGGCGGTGTGCGCCCTTCCAATGCATCCACCAAATTACGATAAGCCAGTTCAGCCATTTTTTTACGCGTTTCTGCAGTCGCAGAACCCACATGCGGCATAGTCACTACATTTTCCAAGCTAAACAGTTCGGACTCCTGTAAAGGCTCTTTTGCATATACATCCAGTCCGGCGGCAAAAATTTTACTAGTTTTTAGCGCATCAATGAGTGCCTGCTCATCCACCACGGAACCACGGGCAATATTGACAAAAACCGCATGCGGCTGCATTTGATCGAACTCGTGCTGTCCAATCAATGCCTTGGATTCTGCATTTAAATCCACAGCAACCACTACAAAATCTGACTGCTGTAACAATTCATCCAGCTCACAATAACAGGCATTTAAAGGCTGGGCCAGTTCCAGTTTCTCACGACGGTTATGATAAAGAATATTCATGTTAAAACCATAAAAACCACGGCGTGCAATCGCAGCGCCGATATTGCCTAAACCGACAATACCTAAGGTTTTACCGAACACATCTTGCCCGAATTGTGCTTGGCCCACAGTACGTTGCCAATTGCCCTGCTTGGTCCACCGATCCAGAGCCGGAACTTTACGTGCTGCACTCAACAGCAGGCTAAAAGCCAAATCAGCAGTGCTTTCAGTTAATACATGCGGGGTATTGGATAACCAGATTTTTTTCTGGTTTAAATAGGCCAGATCATAATTATCATATCCCACACTAACACTGGAAATAATTTTAAGTTGCTGTGCCGTGGCCAAATTACTCTCATTGAGTAAACGCCCTGCACCAATCATTGCATCGGCATCTTTAACCTGTTCACGTATTTGTTCATTCACATCACCCTGTTTCGGGTTAATGAGGACTACATGATATTGTTGTTGTAATCGTTGAAGGATTTCCTGATCTAACTGGCTAAAAACCACGACTTTCTTGTTCATGTTCCATCCGTGTTTTGAGGCGATTTTTGCATAAACTGCCACAAGCGTTTTTTTAATAAGGGCTGATCCAGCATTTCCTGCAAGCCAGCCAGACTAATACTTTTTGAATGTTCAAAATAAGCACATTGCCCGAGAAAAATAATGTTTTTATCTGCACTTATTGCATCAAGAAAGCCTTGCACATAACTTTCCGCGCCATGACCATCCTGAAAATTCATTAAAGGAAATGGCCACTGCAATTCATAATATTCAGCCGCTACTGCATGCTGGATATTATTCCAAAGTTGCTGTTGTTCTGCTGTGATTTCGGTTGCTTCGACAACAATGACACAATGCGGCAAACTCAAGGCCTGTAACTGGAAAGCTGCAATTTGCAGTGCTGCACGCTCTGCAATAACCTCAGTGACAACTTCCACTTTTTCAACGTTTGTGGAAACCGAAGTGTCCAACAAGTCAGGTTTAGGCTCTGGCTTTTGGTCTATTTTAAGCTCTAATGGCAATACGGCCGGCGCTTTTGCCAGCACAATTTCAGTCTGATATTCAGGTGCAGCCTGATCTCGCCAGAGTGATGAAGATGGCAATTTTTGACATGCAACATCCCGAGGAATCCAGATATCGATCCCCAATGTTGCCAATATGTCACGCTGATGCCCTATCATCTTTTTTCATCACCAATTGAATACTTGGTATTCTAACGAGATTACTGATTTTTTGCTGTGCTTTTATTGAATCATCACCAATTTTATCGCAGCTTGTCTAGACAATCATCAAACTGTTTTTCTTCTGCATCAACTCGACAATTTCATCGGTTTCAAAACCAAAACGCCAATACAGCAGTTGCAGTACATCAAGCTCATCCTGAGTAATAATACGATCATTCCATAAACACAATTCAGCAACACCTAAAATACTTAAACGGTCACGAAGCAGCAAACCTGCAATATCATTTAAGATTTCTGCCAAATCGATCGGTTCATCCGAAATTTCAGCATACATTTCCAGTTCTTGCCCCGTCAGCACCCGATGGAGAATTTTTTTACGTACATCAAGCTGATTCTGGCTATTAATCTGCTGTACATGTAACAAGGCATCTATCAAACGCACGATCTGCGGTTTAACGTCTTCCAGTGATGTCGGGGTATGCAGGGGCAGCAGATTTAATTCATATTTCACACATTCCAGCAACAAGGCATCCAGTAGACCAATTTCACCATCTTCCTGAATAATTCGCGCTAGTTTCATTAAAAACTGTCGTGCAATGGTCGCAGGCATCGTGCCAATATTTTTACAGGCTTCATGAAAGATCGAGATATGTACCCGACCATCCAAATGCAGCAATGAATCCACAATTGCACGACTGACTTCGGCCTCGGCAGGAATAAATTCACGGTACTGACGGATCATTAAAATCGCCACCATCACTTCTCGTGAACCTGTTGCAGTTTGCAGGGCACGCTGGATCAGCTCAGGACGCTGCATGTTGTCGCGAATTTCCGGATTTAAAGGCTTGATCGCATCATTAATGGCAAAACTAATCGGTGATAAACGCAGCAATGGCAAGGGCTGTGGTGAGCTCCACGGTGTATATACTTCACTATTCAGTTCATCAAGCGAACGAAACAGACTAAATAATGGCTGATTCCGCAATTTTTTTAAATTTTCAAGTTGTAAATCCTGCACCAGCCCAGGGTTCAATTCATAAATACGCTGTTCGATACTGGGATGAATATTCATCCAGTTTTGTGGACTTAATGAGTTAGCAAAACACATATGCGAAATAGATTCGGCATATTCGCTATGAATCTGCGAACCTGAATGATGCACATAAATTCTGAGCAAGGTTTGTACATTGGCATCGTTTTGAATCAGGCGTCTGGTTTTTTGGTCATTTCTAAAAGTACGACCACCCAGTGAAATATATTTAATAAATCGGGTAACCAAAACACCCAGGCTTCCAATCAGCCAGATCACCCCACCCATCGCCACAAAGGAAGTCGCTAATTTATGTGTATGTGCCTGACCATGCTTGGTAAAGCCCAGTTTGGCAATTTTACTGCCCCACTGACTAAACGTGGTCAGGCTACTGTAGAGAATTTTTAAACGGGTATTTTCAGCGGTTTCACCAGATAAAATTTTATTAAACTCATGACTGAGCAAGCCATAAAGTTCCAATTCATCCAAATTCTGTAAAGCACCCCAAGTCAAAATAATCACAATATTAGGTGGATAGGACCCTGCTGTAAGTGCATTCACGCCTACTTCATCAGGAAGTACGTATACTGCTGGAGCATCAATTAAAAAAGTATCAGCCAGTTGTTCGGTAATTTTAAGTGCAATACTTTCTTCAGGAATACTTTCAATAAGGCTTAAGCGACGTGCTCCCAACTGTTTTGCCAGTGAGTGTCCACCTGAACGAAACACATAAAACTCATACAGCACAGAAATAGTCATCACGCTCAGTAAGAGCACAATGAGATAAGGACTGAGTACATGCCAGAAAATAGATTGAGTTTGGTCAAAATAAAAAACGTTTAATCCGACAATAGTATTTAAAATAAATAGCGAAAGCAGTACCGCAAGCATACAGACACTTGCAGACCAAACCATATTTTTATTTTTTATGAAAGAATAACCCACATACTTCAATGTAAAGTTCCTGTATTACATTGTATTTATTCACCTATCATAAATTAAAAAAGCGGGAATTTCCCGCTTTTCATAGTATGAAAGAAGAATTTATTCTTCTTTCACCCCAGTCAAGTCTACTGATGCCGCATCGATATTGACATCAATATAACCGCCTTGGGATTTTTTAGCAGAATCATTACGCTTGCTCTCAAGTTCATCAAGATAAGCTTCATCAATACCACCTGCCACATATACACCGTCAAACACAGAACAGTCAAACTCTTGTAATGCCGGCACCTTGCTGGTACGAACTGCGCCTTTTAAATCTTCCAGATCCTGGAAAATTAAACGGTCAGCACCAATAATTTCACGAATTTCTTCAACACTACGATTCGATGCAATCAATTCTGCTTTTGCAGGCATATCAATACCGTACACGTTTGGATATTTCACCATCGGTGCAGCTGAAGCAAAGAATACTTTTTTCGCACCGGCATCACGTGCCATTTGAATAATTTCGTTACAGGTCGTACCACGTACAATCGAGTCATCCACCAGTAAAACGTTTTTGCCTTTAAACTCCAGTTCAACCGGGTTTAGCTTTTGACGTACTGATTTCTCACGCTGCTTCTGGCCAGGCATAATGAAGGTACGTCCGATATAACGGTTTTTCACAAAACCTTCACGGAACTTAACCCCCAAACTATTTGCCAGTTCCAAAGCAGAAGTACGAGAAGTATCTGGAATTGGAATAACCACGTCGATGTCGTGCTCATCACCCCATTCACGGATAATCTTGTTGGCAAGCTTTTCGCCCATCTTTAAACGTGCTTTATACACTGAAATGCCATCGATGATTGCATCTGGACGTGCAAAATACACATATTCGAAAATACAAGGACGATATTCAGGATTTTCCGCACATTGCTTGCTAAACAACTCACCCTTTGAAGTAATCAAAATGGCTTCGCCTGGTTCAATATCACGTTCAACCTTAAAGCCTAAAGCGGTAATCGCTACAGACTCGGAAGCAATGATATATTCAATACCTTTTTCAGTTTCACGCGAACCATAGATCAGTGGACGAATACCATTTGGGTCACGGAAACCCACCAGACCATGTCCAGTAATCATGGCAACTACACCATAAGCACCCTTGCAGCGCTCATGTACACGCGACACCACCTCAAAGATATCATCCGGTGATGGATTCAATTTGCCGTTCTTGTGCATTTCATGTGCAAAAACGTTTAACAGCACTTCAGAATCCGAGTCGGTATTCATATGACGAAGATCTGTTTTAAACAAATCTTCATGAATTTCTTCAGCATTGGTCAAGTTACCGTTATGCGCCAAAGTAATACCGTAAGGCGAGTTCACGTAAAATGGCTGTGCTTCTGCACTACTTGAAGAACCCGCTGTCGGATAACGCACATGACCAATACCGTAATTACCTAGCAGTGCACGCATGTGACGCGTATGGAAGACATCTCGCACCATACCGTTGTCTTTACGCAGGAACAGCCGTCCTTCATGACAAGTTACTATTCCGGCTGCATCCTGACCACGATGCTGTAACATCGTCAATGCATCAAACAACATTTGGTTAACGGGTGACTTACCAGCTATACCAACTACTCCACACATAGCAACCTCGCAAACAAGCTAGGATTAATAAAAAGGATTATTTGTTGATTCGCCTGTACGCGCTGCATGCTTCTGCGTTTTTTCAGACGTTGTGTCGGAAGATGACGCTGTATCTTCAGACTTGATATGAGCAAGTGCCCCTTGCGCCGCTTCTTTAGAAAGTTCGGTCGCCCAGGGTGCATAAGGAATAAGAAGTTGTACAAATTTAGATTGTTTCCAATGCGGAGAACTTTCCACCCAAGGACCCAGACCCTGCATTGTAATGAGTACAATCAATAAACCCTTTAAAGAGCCAAAAGCACCGCCCGCCAATCTGTTGAGGGGGCCAAGTTTTAGACTCTTTAATATCTTGTTAAGTAATGCGGTAATAATCCAGGTTAAAACCACCATCACCAATACAATAAATGCAAAAGCTGCAATTTTTTGTACCACTGGATCTGCACTGAGTGAGACCATCGAAGGTGCCAGGATAGCTGCGTATTTTGCACCGATGACCAGCGCAAAAACCCATCCTACCAAGTTCGCAAAGGCTGAAACCAATCCTTGTCGCAAACCGTTGAGCCCTCCAATGAGCAAAATAATCAGTATGAAGATATCCAGTGTATTCATGGCGTGTTTAAAGCATCAACACAATCTTTAACCAAGGTTGGACCCGTATATATGAGGCCACTATAAATTTGTACAAGGCTGGCACCTGCCTGTTGTTTCGCAACGGCCTGTTCGCCCGACAAAATCCCGCCTACACCAATCAATGGAATCTGCCCTTTCAATACTTTAGCAAAAGCTGCAAGACAAGCGGTACTTTTTTCAAATACTGGAGCACCAGACAAGCCCCCTGCTTCATCACCATGTTTCAGGTTTTCTACACCTTCACGTGACAAGGTGGTATTGGTGACAATCAAACCATCAATTTTAAACTGAAGCAATTGTTTAGCAATAAACTCGATATCTTCAGCAGTCAGATCTGGCGCAACTTTAAGAACTAAAGGGACATAATGCTGATGCTCTTCCGCCAGTTCAAGTTGACGCTTTCTTAAGGTTTGTAACAATTCAGTGAGGGCATCACCACTTTGCAGGCTACGCAAGTTTTTAGTATTTGGTGAGGAAATATTGACCGTGATATAAGAGGCGTAGTTGTAGACTTTTTCCAGGCAAATCAGATAGTCATCAACTGCATTTTCAACAGGAGTATCGGCATTTTTACCAATATTAATGCCTAAAATGCCTTTGAATTTTGCAGCTTTGACATTTTCAACCAGTTTGTCTACCCCGTCATTATTAAAACCCATACGGTTAATAATGGCTTTAGCTTCAGGCAACCGGAATAAACGGGGATGCGGATTACCCGCTTGTGGGCGCGGTGTAATGGTTCCAATTTCAATAAAACCAAACCCCAGTCCAGCCAGGGCATCAATATAAGCGCCATTTTTGTCTAAACCGGCTGCCAAACCTACCGGATTGGGAAATTCAATCCCCATACAGGTCACAGGTTTGGACGCTACGTTTTGACGCATCATGCCCATGCGATGAGCTGATTTCAATAACGATAATGTTAGCTCATGTGCACGCTCCGGTGCTAAAGAAAACAACAAAGGGCGGGCAAGAGAATACAACATATCTATAAAAGTCTACTGCTTTTTAAGTCGCCATATTATAGGCATAGCCTGTACAAAACACCATGCTTCACAGATCTTTATTTTTACCCATTATTGCACTGTCGCTGTTAATTTAATCTGACCTGCCTCAGAAATTAACTCTATTTTTTCAAGGCTTAGACCCATCTGCGCCAATTGAGTTAAAAAATTTGCCAAAATGGCATAATTTTCATGCGCTGCCACAATCTGAATTTGCTCGCCTGTTTGCTGCGATGCCACAGATAATCCCTGCTGCTGGGCAACACGCTGAACTTTATCTGCCGCACTTAACTGCAAATCATCAGACGGTTTCATGGTCACTGCATTGCTTTGCATCCAGACCATCATATCTTTTAAGTCATTAACCCGATTCTGCTGTTTATTCGCAGCCGCATGCATATACCAAAGTGCTGAACCAATAGCCGCAACCAGAACAAAAATAGTGGTAAAAATCACCATATAACGTTCACGTGGCGACAGCTGATCCAGATAATCGGTGATTCTTTCAACGGCCTGGTCAATCGAGTTTTGCAGTTTTTCTGATGTATTCATTATTGTATTTTCACCAATCCCATTACACCTGCACCATTCGGCTGAATATTGCCTAATTCTGCCTTAAAGCCTTGCTGATTCAGCTGCTGGATTAAATTTTGCAGCACAGTCGATGAGTTTGCTTTCAGCTCCATGTTTAAGACCGAAGCCTCGTAGTGGATACGATTCGCCACAATCTGATTTTGCATGAGCACCGGGCCAATACGACTAAGTAACTGCAAGGCTTGGGTATTGGCGCTTTTATTCAAGCGCACATGACTTTCAAACTGGCTTTTTAAATTCTGTTCGGTGACACGGCTACTCTGTCCAAACCAGTATTTATACTGATCAATGGCTTGCTGTGCAGTCTGGTTTGCTACCTTCTTATACTTATACCAGCGTGTCGCATCATAGCTAAACTGGATGATTAAAGCTGCGACCAATACGACAGCACAGGCTTTCCAATAGCCCGATACACCCGTGCTATTTTTAGCTTTGGGCAGAATATTAAACGGATGGCTTTGTGCTTTCTTTAATAACGGAACTTCATAATGAAAAGATTCAATCTGTTCATGCGTCACCATAGCTTCAAGGCTTTGCATTTGTTCAGCAGTAAAATTACTGATTTTATAAGACTGACCCGGAGGCTGATAGTCTAAAAAGAGGGACAAATCATCTACCGAATTTCCCCTAAACTCACTTTCACGTACCAGCAAGCGTCCTGATAAATTCGCAATGATGGTTTGCCCCATCTCCGGAACCGGTAAAATGAGAAAATCAGGCAATAAGGAAACGACTTTAACCGGGATTAAACTCAAGGCATGTTGCAAGGTTTCAACCGTACTATTTGCCACACCCAAAATGATCAATTGATCTGGGTTTTGAAAATGATGCAATATTTTCATTGAATCGATGGGCAAAACCACAAATTCTTCTAATAAATATTTTACTCCGTCCGCACCCAATTTCTTGTATTGAGGCTTGGCCAGACTTTGTTGCAGCATCTGCACTTCACGACTAGGGAAAAATACAACTGCTTCTTGCCCATGCTGGTCTTGAGTCTCTTGAATTAATTGTTCAAGACTAGAGGCTGGATACCAGCGCTCTCCAGTCGACCATTGCCAAACCCCATTGGCTTCAGGCATCCATATATACAACATTAATATTTTTCTGCCGTTTTAATTAATATTTTATGCGTTTGGAATAAAACTTTTTAACTGCGTTGATAATCCAGTTGCAATCACTGCCTGCTCATATATCCGCGCTTCAGCCAAAGCATACGGATGAAAAGGTTCTGCTGTCAACAATGATTCAATATGTGCCACCACATTCATATGACACACCACCACAATGGATTCATAAGGTAACTGTGACAACCAGTCCACTGCCAATTTTGCATCATCATCGGGCTTAATCTTATTGCACACCAGCACAGGTACATCATGAAAATAATGTTGCAAATGTGCCAGAGTTTCTTGTGCACGCAATAAGGGACTCACCACAAACGCATCAGGCTGAATGATATCCTTTAAATATTCTGCAGTAAGCTGCGCCTGCGTATGTCCACGCTCGGTTAAAGGACGCTTGTCATCATTGCCATGTACCGCTGGAACAGCTTCACCATGACGGACTAAGGTAAGTTGCATAAAAAATTCCTTATTTTCGAATATGCAGCCATTATAGCCAAGCTTTATGAACGCAATAATATGATTTAAAAATTACACCTCATTATGCGGCAAAACAAATTCCACATCACTACGGTGACCATTTTTCATGAGTGAAAGTGCAATGCTTAAAGGCGGCGCACCTTCAAAAATCACATCATATAATGCACTGGTAATCGGCATATAGACACCTAATTCTTCCGAACGGCTGCGCACCTGCACAATGGTATTAATCCCTTCAGCAGTTTGACCCAATTCTTTGGTGGCCTGCTCCAGAGTCTTGCCTGAACCCAAGGCAAAACCTACCTGATAGTTACGGCTGAGCGGACTATTACAGGTTGCAAACAAGTCACCCACCCCTGACAAACCCAGGAAAGTCAGCGGGTTTGCACCCAGTTTCACCGCAAAACGGCTCATTTCTGCCAGTGCACGGGTTAAAATCATGCTCTTGGTGTTTTCACCCACCTTATAAGCAGCAGCCATACCCATAGCCACAGCATAGATATTTTTTAATGCCCCGCCCAGTTCAACGCCATGTACATCATCACTGGCAAAAACCCGGAATAATGCACTGTGTAATGCTTGCTGTACGGCATAACGCACCAGTTCTGATTGACTGGCAATCACCGTTCCCGCAGGTTGCCCAGCCATAATTTCTTTGGCCAGGTTCGGTCCGGAAAGTACACCATAGGGAACCTGGGGCAGTTCTTCACGAATAATATCACTCATAAAATGGAACGTTTTCGCCTCAATTCCTTTGGTTAAGGAAATGACGGCCTGCGAGCTAATAAAAGGCTTAATTTGTTTCAGTACATCGCGAAAAGAATGGCTAGGAATAGCCACTAAAATAATGTCACGATTACAAACAGCAGTTTCTAAATCCGATACCGCCTTTAAACCTGACTCTAAAGTAAAATCAGGTAAATAGCGTTTATTGATATGGGTCTGATTAATTTCTTCGGCTGCCGCCTCATCACGAATCCAGATCATGGTGTCGCAACCATTACGGACAGCGGTATTGGCCATAGCCGTACCAAAACTACCACCACCCAACACGGTCACACGCAAGGCCGTTTTTTTATCAACTGCAACCGGTTCAACAAGATCTGAAAATTTCAACTCTGACATTATTTTTATATCTCAACTCATGATTCAATACAGTTACTTATTCCAATAACTGACATAATTTTGTGTATTCACTGCTATACGCGCTGGAATTGCCTTTGCCGCCGTTCCAATATAAATAATTCCAGAAATCAAATCATCTTCTGCCAGCCCCAGAACTCGCTTAAACAATGGTGATTCAACCACTGCCCCGCTACGCCACATGGTGGAAAAACCCTGTACCTGTAAAGACAACAAGAAGTTTTCGATTGCCGCGCCCGAACTTAAAGTCTGTTCAAAATTGGGAACTTTAGGATGCGGCTGAAATTGGGTTAATGCCAAAACCAGCAGTGGTGCGCGAAATGGATGGTTTTTAACACGTTCCAACTGTGCTGGATCGGTTTCACCCAAATCCGCCAGAGCTTTGGACAGCAACTCGCCAAAAGCTTCACGCTGATCACTCGGAATCACCACAAAACGCGTGGGCTTTAAACGATGATGATCTGGTGCAGTCAAGGCAGCCTGAAAGGCTTTCTCCAGTTGCTCCGCATTCGGTGCAGGCCCTACCAAATGCCCAATCGACTGACGTTGATGAATATTTTGATGAACCGTATCTGCCGCTGAATCCGTCATTGACTTTTATATCTGTGTACTAAAATATTTCACCAAGATTAGCATAATCTTGTTCAGATACTCTAGAGCGTTGAGTGAATGTCTCTTCCAATATTCATCTTGCATCTCTATCAGTCACATAGTGCTCATATAAAGCTGCATTTTTTATACAAGCCCTTCAAATATCATTCAAAAAATCATGTTCAAATAACTTAAATTTTTTCTAAAACAATCCAGGGGAAAAAGATGAATCAAGTTTTTGCGCTCGCTTCAACTGTTGCCGTTGCTCTTGCCTTAACTGCCTGTGCATCCAATCCAACCACATCATTAGCGATTCAAAAAGAAAATAATCAATACGAAGTGACGGGTATAGGTAAAAGCAGTTTAATTTCTAAAAATAACGCGATTACCGCAGCCAATAACGCCTGTGGTAAAAAAGCCACACCTGTTATCGTGAATGAAAAAACTGAATACAATGGTGCCTTAAAAGGTGTAGTTGATGAACAAACTGGACAAATGATTCAGGCGGCAACCACTGTACTTGGCACCCTGGCTGGCAAAAGTGGCAGTCTGGCACGTGATGAAGACTACCAAACTGTACTAACGTTCACTTGTCGAGCCAACTAAACACTCTAATAAGGATCTATTTCATCTTATTCACTCAATAAAGATGTCTAAGTAAAAAACCAAAAAGCCGCTTCAATAAGCGGCTTTTTGGTTTACACATCATTTAATTCTGAGATAGATATATTAAAATTAACAATAACCTTCTAAACGGGTTAAAGGTAATTTCTGACCAATGGCCTTTTCAATTTCCGGAAGATAGAACGCATCATCTTCAGAAAGGAAACTGATACTGACTCCACGGGTTCCCGCACGGCCAGTACGGCCAATACGATGAACATAGTCATCTGACTGTTCAGGCAGGGTAAAGTTAATGACATGCGAAACGCCATCCACATGAATACCACGACCTGCAACATCAGTCGCGATCATAATATTATGTTGACCATGCTTAAACTGGTCCAGCATTTTTAAGCGCTTGTCCTGTGCTATTTCACCAGACAGCATCACCACTTTATAACCGTCTTTTTTCAGGTGATCATAAAGTTTACGTACCTGATCACGACGATTGGCAAAAATCATGACCTTTTCAATCGGTTCATCACGTAAAATTTCTTGCAACAACTTATATTTATCTGTTTTTGCAACCATATAAACACGCTGTTCTACATCAGCATTGGTTTTCTTTTCTGGCTCAATTTCTACAGTCACCGGTTCGAACAACCACTGCTGTGCCAAATTCAACACATCATAACTAAAAGTGGCAGAGAACATTAAGGTCTGACGTTGTTCTTTACGCGGAGAAAAACGCACGATACGTTTTACCGATGGAATAAAACCCATATCCAGCAAACGGTCCGCTTCATCAATCACTAAAAATTCAATCTGATCCAGCCAGACTTCTTTTTGCTCGACAAAATCGATTAAACGACCTGGAGTTGCAACAATAATATCGACAAACTTTTTATCCAGCTGTGCTCTCTGCTTATCAAAATCTACACCGCCCAGCAATGTCACCAGGTGCAAATCGGTAAATTTGGTGAGCTCTTTGGCATCACTTTCAATCTGTAAGGCCAGTTCACGGGTTGGAGCAAGAATCAGCGCACGCGCTTCGCCACGAAAGCGTTGTTCTTTAATCGGATTGTTGAGTAAATCATTAATTACACTCACCAGGAAAGCTGCTGTTTTCCCTGTACCGGTTTGTGCACGACCAATGGCATCATGACCAGCCAAAGTGAATTTTAAAACCTTTTCCTGAATAGGTGTCATTTCTTTGAAACCTAAAGCATCAATTGCCTGTTTCAGTTTCGGATGTAAATTTAAGGTTTCAAAACCAGATGACATATAAATGTGCTCTAACTTAATATCAGGAAAATAGGAACCCATTATAAACAAAAACGCCCCAAATTACATTGGGGCGTTCTCATGAATAATCAGGCGATTAGTCTAAAGGTTGTACTTCTTCAGCTTGGAAGCCTTTTTGACCTTTAACTACGCTGAATTCAACACGTTGACCGTCACGAAGTGAACGGTGGCCGTCACCTTGGATAGCACGGAAATGAACGAATACGTCATCGCCGCCGTTACGTTGAATAAAGCCGAAGCCTTTAGTGTCGTTGAACCATTTAACTACGCCTTGTTCACGAGCTGTCATAAGTTAATCCTCATTGTATTTAATTAAAGGACCACCCGGTGTTGCAAACAGCAGAGTAAACAAGGTTTAAAAATAATTATTATTTCTAAGCTTGTAATCATTCTGTATTACTATTAACAAAATCCCGGTTACATCCATTGCAATATCCAATTTTAAGACGCCTTAAATAGTGTCATTAATTTTGAATACGCAAGGAGCTTAACACGGGTTTCTAACAATTCATACTTTTTTTTTCGATTAATCTTCTTTTTGATTCAGCTTATTTTTTACTAATTATTTCCTTATTTTAGATAAGTACTTTTATGTTGAAGTTATATAATTTTATTGGGCTTTGGCACTAAATTTGCTAATATTTATATAAATTTAATTAGATATTGAATGTGATGAACGATCAGGCCAATTCAGCAATAATCATTGATGCCATGGGCAAACCTTGCCCCATGCCATTATTGATGCTTAAGCGAGCGATCAAGAATAAATCAGGTGGCATATTTCTACTCAAATCTTCAGACCCTCATAGTCAGCAAGATGTAAGCCGTTATTGCCAGATGCATCAAATGAACTGTGATATGACTAAAATTTCTGATTCTGAGTATCACTACTTAATTGAATCTTAATTATTTTCAATTAAACTAGAACGTTTCAAATGTGCATAAAAAATTACATTTCTCTACCCAATATTCCTTAATTCAAGAAAATATTGGATTAAGATAAATTTATTAAGATGGTTATGTCATCCAACTCTAAAGGAGAACACATGAGTGACAGCAGCAATCGATTGATGCCCCTGTCATTATCGGCACCAGGGGTAAATCTCGGTGCTTATATAAGTACCGTCAATCAGATTCCTATTTTGACGGCTGAACAAGAAAAAGAGTTAGCCGAACGCTACTATTACGACCAAGATTTAGATGCCGCAAAAATGCTGGTGATGTCACATTTGCGTTTTGTGGTTCATATTGCCCGCAGTTATGCCGGTTATGGTTTGCCACAAGGCGACCTGATTCAGGAAGGCAACCTGGGCTTAATGAAAGCCGTGAAACGCTTTGACCCGAATATGGGCGTGCGCTTGGTATCTTTTGCCGTGCACTGGATTAAAGCTGAAATTCATGAATATGTGATTCGTAACTGGCGTATTGTGAAAATTGCCACCACAAAAGCTCAACGCAAATTGTTTTTCAATCTGCGCAGCTTAAAAAAATCCAGTAAAAAACTCACTCTGGATGAAGCACAATCCATTGCCAATGACCTGAATGTCACACATGAACAGGTGCTGGAAATGGAAGGTCGTCTAACTGCCTATGATGCTGCATTTGAAGCGCAAGGTGATGACGATGATGAAGGTTCAACCCATGTTGCTCCAGCCTTATATCTGGAAGACAACCGTTACGACCCTGCTCGTTTAGCTGAAGAAGAAGACTACGAAGAACAAAGTACTTCTGCCCTGCATGATGCCATGGATCAGCTGGATGATCGTTCACGTAATATCTTACAGCGCCGCTGGCTTGACGACGAGAAATCAACCCTGCATGAACTGGCAGCGGAATATAACGTATCTGCCGAGCGTATTCGCCAGCTTGAGAAAAATGCCATGGAAAAAATTAAAGTGGCCATGTCTTCCAACTAAGTGACCGAATCTATTTAATGATATTTTGAAAAAAGGGCTGCGTGCTCTTTTTTCATCTTCAGGCTGCAGTAATGTTGCATTTTGCCTTTCGTGCAAGTACCAGAATATGCTAAGTTATGCGCAAATTTACTCAGGTAGTCATTGCTTATGTGGATTGCAATTTCAGCCCTCAATTTAGCTTTTGCTGTCATGCTCGGTGCTTTTGGTGCTCATGGCTTAAAAACACGGGCAACTGAAGCACAATTGGCTTGGTGGCAAACTGCAACTGACTATTTTTTCTATCACGCACTTGGGCTTTTGGCACTTGCCATTTTAGCCAGAGTCATCCCCCAACTTCCTATTAAAGCCAGTTTCGTGCTGATTCAAATTGGCATTTTATTTTTCTGTGGTTCACTCTATGTGATGGCCTTAGGTCTACCCCGCGTTTTAGGGGCAATTACCCCGTTTGGTGGCGCTTTGATGATTGCAGGATGGCTGGTTCTGGCGTGGAATGCCTTTAAATACGTGAAATAAAATTAAAGGGAATTAATGATGCAGATTTATTTGAATGGCGAAGCAAAAAATACCTCGTGCACTAATTTATTAGAATTAATTCAAGAACTTAAACTTGAAGGTAAACGTTTTGCTGTAGAGCAGAATGAAATGATTATTTCCAAAAGCAGATTGGCACAGACCCCTATTTGCGCTGAAGATCATATTGAAATTATTCATGCCGTCGGTGGCGGTTAATCGGAGCTCCCATGGAAGACACCCCGCTAATAATTGGTTCACGTACATTTAATTCACGTTTATTGGTCGGTACAGGTAAATATAAAGATTTAACTGAAACCGACTTGGCTATTCAGGCTAGTGGCGCAGAGATCGTCACGGTTGCAATCCGCCGGGTTAATATTGGTCAGCATCCTGATCAGCCGAATTTGCTTTCGGTTGTTCCTCCAGAAAAATATACCATTCTACCCAATACGGCAGGCTGCTTTGATGCCAACAGTGCAGTGCGTACCTGTATGCTGGCACGTGAACTGCTGGATGGTCACAATCTGGTTAAACTAGAAGTTTTAGGCGATGAAAAAACCCTTTATCCAAATGTCACAGAAACCTTAAAAGCTGCCCGCACCTTGATTGATGATGGCTTCGAGATCATGGTCTATACCTCGGATGATCCGATTATTGCTCAGGAATTGGAAAGCATGGGCTGTGTAGCAATTATGCCCTTAGGTAGCCTGATTGGTTCAGGTTTGGGGATTTTAAATCCGCATACCATTTCGATTATTAAAGAAAATGCCAAAGTTCCTGTACTGGTTGATGCAGGCGTAGGTACAGCAAGTGATGCTGCAATTGCGATGGAACTAGGCTGTGACGGCGTACTGATGAATACTGCGATTGCTGCTGCACAAAACCCAATTTTAATGGCCTCTGCCATGAAAAAAGCAGTTGAAGCCGGTCGTGAAGCATTCCTTGCAGGCCGTATGCCGCGTAAACGCATGGCCAATGCTAGCTCACCTGAAACCGGTTACTTCTTTAAATAAAATCTACCAACAAAAAAAAGGACTCAAATGAGTCCTTTTTTTATGCACTCCAATTAAGGAATCAAACCTTCATCGCGCATGGCAATTTGTACCGATTGGCGTTCTGCCACTTTATTACGCAAGGCAATAATATTCTTATACGGCATTAAGTCATGTTCAATACCATTCGACCAGTTGGTTAATACGAATAAATATGCATCTGCAGGGCCAAAGTTATCATCTACCAGATAATCATTATCCGACTCGCCAATCACTTTATCGATATAAGTCAATAAACGGTCGATTTCTGCATAAGCTTTTTCTTTTGCTTCTTTTTCCAGAGGAGCACCAAAGAAAACCGCATAAGCATCATGTAATTCTGAGTTTAAATATCCCAACCATTCGAGAACTTTGGCACGTCCTAGCCCGGATGGCGGAATCAAATCTTGTTTAGGGTCATGCTGAGCAAGGAAAGGTAAAATGGCAACGTTTTCAGTAAGGATCAAACCTGGATTAATTTCTAGAGCAGGAACATAACCTTTAGGATTAATCTCGTAATAATCAGCCCCTTTTTCTGTCTTGTGTGTTTTTAAATCAACGCGTTCCAAGTCAAAATCTACATTAATTTCATTCAAAATAATGTGAGACGCTAAAGAGCATGCACCTGGAGAATAATAAAGCTTCATACCTGATCCTTGTTATATGTCTATTCACTGTTTTAAATGGCTTCTAACAAACTTTCAAGTGATCAAACCTGTAAATTGCAAAAAAGCGTAAATATATAAAAATCATTTACCTTCTGAATATTGTCTAAATTTCGCATATTTTCAAGTCAAATTCATATGCTTTTTTGACTGAACTTGTTTTACCATACGCACCTTTAAAATTTGATGAAATCAATTCGTGTGATTAGCCTTAAAAAAGAACAATGGTTTTCCAATATCCGTAGCGATGTATTGGCCGGATTGGTGGTCGGTTTAGCCTTAATTCCCGAATCTATCGCTTTTTCGGCTATCGCTGGTGTTGACCCGCAAGTAGGCTTATATGCCTCTTTCTGTATAGCGGTAACGATTGCTTTCTTTGGCGGTCGTCCTGCCATGATTTCTGCGGCTACAGGTGCCCTGGCCTTGCTGATGATTACCTTGGTGAAAGATTATGGACTGCAATATTTACTGGCTGCGACGATTTTAACCGGCATCATTCAAGTCATTGCAGGCTATTTTAAAGTCGCAAAACTGATGCGCTTTGTATCGCAGTCTGTGGTGTATGGTTTTTTAAATGCTCTCGCCATTTTAATTTTTGCCGCACAACTGCCGGAAATTAATAAAATGGATAGCTTAGGCTATTTATTTATGGTGATGGGACTAGGCATTATTTACCTGTTTCCTTATCTGCCCAAAATTGGCAAAACCATTCCCTCACCTTTGGTCTGTATTGTTGTGCTGAGTGCTTTAGCAGTATTTTTGGGTGCCGACATGCGTACTGTCAGTGATTTAGGACAGTTCCCCGAGACTTTGCCAATTTTCCTGATTCCAGACATTCCGCTGAACTTTGAAACACTACAGATCATCTTTCCTTATTCCATCACCCTTGCTACGATCGGTTTACTTGAAACCATGATGACCACCACGGTGATTAATGAAATCACCGGAACGGAGGCTGACCGCCATCAAGAATGTCGTGGCCAAGGAATTGCAAATATTGTCAGCGGTTTTATGGGCGGTATGGCGGGTTGTGCCATGATCGGCCAGTCGATTATTAACGTTTCTTCAGGTGCACGTACCCGACTGTCGACTTTGGTGGCTGGGGTATTTTTACTCTGTCTGGTCGTTTTCTTCAAAGACTGGTTGGCTTATGTGCCGATGGCAGCATTGGTGGCGATTATGGTGATGGTAGCCTTCACTACTTTCCAATGGGACTCAGTGAAACAGTTCCGTCAGCATCCTGCTGCATTTAATGTGGTGATGATTGCTGTGGTGATTGTGGTACTGGCAACGCATAACCTGGCTTTGGGCGTGTTGACTGGTGTGCTGCTGTCTGCGCTGTTCATCATCAATAAGCTTGAAAGTGAAGTGAAAGTACAATCCACCTTGCACAATAAGCAACGTAACTATGTTGTTACCGGGCAAATTTTCTTTAGCAGTTCAGAAAAATTTTTCCAGTTTTTTAACTTTCAGGAACACATCGAGCAAGTCACCATTGATCTGACGCATGCGCATATTTGGGACATTACTTCAGCGAACATGCTGAATTCAGTCGTACAAAAATTTGCAGATAAAGGCATTCAAACTACTTTGATCGGGCTGAATGAAGCCAGCAGCACCTTGATTGACCAATATAACCAGTCCTGAAGAAATATTAAGCGTTTTCGGGCTCTTTATTTTTTTAGTACCAGCAAGATGTTTTAAGTGGTGAAAAATCTGATAAAAGTTTGACTTGTCAGGCGCAGGACTTAAAATACCGCATTCGAATTTTTTACATTTGCCAAAGTTATGTCGAACGATCAATTAGACCAGCAAGTTGTGGAGCTGGACAACTTGAATGAACATCGTGAAATTGTCACTTTTATGCGTCGTTCATCTCCGCTGAACACCTCTCAACGTACTGCGCTTGAACAATATGGTCACCTAATTTTGGAATATCCGGTGGGTGATTTACGTCAGCAGTTCGAGCATCCAGAACGCCCGCTTACTGTAGAGATTGGTTTCGGTATGGGCCGCTCACTGGTGCTGATGGCCAAGGCTAATCCTGAACGCAACTATGTCGGTATTGAAGTCCATGTTCCGGGTATTGCGCAATGTGTGTATGAAGCGGGTATGGCAGGCTTAACCAACCTGCGTTTATTGGATGCCGATGCCATTCAGGTGCTTCGTGAAATGCCAGACAACAGTATTAATGCCATTCAGCTGTATTTCCCTGATCCATGGCAAAAGAAACGTCATTTCAAACGTCGTTTTGTATCACATGACCGTATGCCACTGGTTGAACAAAAACTGGAAATGGGCGGTACCTTCCACTCTGCAACTGACTGGGAACCGTATGCTGAGTGGATGCTGGACGTTTTGGATAACCGTCCAAATTTGGAAAATATGGCAGGCAAAGGCAACAGCTATCCTCGCCCTGACTGGCGCCCACAAACTAAGTTTGAACGTCGTGGTTTAGAGGAAGGTCATAAAATTAATGACTTCCTGTTCAAGAAAATTGGCTGATTTCGGTTAGAAATACGGTAATAAAAAAGCGCTCTACTGAGCGCTTTTTTATTGGGTCATTAGCGTATAAATAAGCGGTAAATTAGCTGTTGAATCCACGTTCCATAGGGTGGATAAATCAATTTCATTAAACTGAATTTTGGCCGTACAAAAACAGACTTGGCATGACTGAAGGTTTTAAAGCCTTCATGACCATGATAATGCCCCATGCCTGAGGCACCAACGCCGCCAAACGGCATATCTTCCATCCCGGCGGTCATGAGTGTTTCATTCAGGCAAACACCGCCACTGTGGGTTTCATGCAAGACTTTCTGCTGTTCAGCCTTGTTATAGCCAAAGTAATACAAAGCCAAAGGACGTTCACGCGCATTAATATATTCAATCGCTTCTTCAATATGCTCATAACAGACAATCGGCAGAATAGGCCCAAAGATTTCATTCTGCATTAATTGCATATCGTCATTCACATCGGTGACGACCGCATGCGGCATGCGTCTGCCATCTGCTTCCGCTTCAATCTGGATCAGCTGCGCACCTTTTTGCTGTGCATCCAGTAAATAATGCTGTAATCGCGCGAACTGACGGTTATTAATGATGGCCGTATAATCAGGATTGTCAGCAATACTGTCTGGATAAAACTGCTGAATCACTTCGAAATAAACCTTGATGAATTCATCCTGCTGGCTGCGATGCACTAAAGCATAATCCGGTGCCACACAGGTTTGACCTGCATTCATGGTTTTTCCAAAAGCGATACGACGTGCACTTTCTTTCAAGTCTGCATCTTGAGCCACAATAGCCGGAGATTTTCCACCCAACTCCAAAGTGACTGGCGTCAAATGGTCAGCTGCTGCATGCAGTACATGCGGTGCAATAGCAGTTGCCCCTGTAAACAGCAGATGATCGAATGGCAATTGGGTAAACTTTTGTGCAATCTGCGCATCACCAGTAATGACATTGACATGACTTTGCGCAAAATTTTCTGCAATCAGCTTCTTGAACAGCTCAGAAAATGTTGGCGTATATTCGCTCATTTTAAGCATGACATTATTGCCAGCAGCTAAGACCTGTGCCAATGGCCCTATCGCCAAAAACAAAGGATAATTCCAGGGCACAATCACGCCAATAACCCCTAAGGGCTGATACATCACATAAGCGCTAGCCGGCTGGAACAAAATGCCGACTTCACGCTTGCTCGGCTTCATCCATTTTCTTAAATGTTTCAGACTATGCTTGATGCCATTCAAGCTGGTCATCACTTCAAACAGACGGGTTTCATCTGAACTGCGGTTGGAAAAATCATGACTGATGGCTGCCGCGATTTCATCCTGATGCTGCGCAATCATTTGATACAGGGTCTGCAAATGCTGCTTGCGCTGCTCCAAACCTGGATAAGTCTGGGCCTTAAATGCCTGCTTCTGCAGTTCAAAAACCTGCTGCAATTGCTCCTCTGCCGTGTCAGAATCTTCTGCCCCAAACTCATCGATGGTTTCAAAAAGCTGATGTTGTTCCATCGCCATAGTTTTATTTCCTATTTTTCTTGTTTTACAACATAAATGAAACTTAAGCTGATGTCAGTACAATTCCTTGTCTATTCAAGCCACATACTGTGTTCGCGCACCTTGACGGATCAAATCGACCGCTTTTTCCGCAATCATGATCACCGGAGCATTGGTATTGCCATTGACCACTGTAGGCATAATGGATGCATCTACCACACGTAAATTTTGTATGCCATAAACCCGTAACTGCGGGTCAACCACCGCCATGTCATCCACACCCATTTTACAACTGCCCACCGGATGATAAACCGTGTCTGCCCGCTCACGCAGAATCTGACGAATATCATCATCAGTTTTTACATGTTCGGTAAACAGATCACGTTTATAAATTTCGGATAATGATGGCGACTGCATCAGTTTCTGCGTAAGTTTAAAACCTTGCACCAGATCTTCCAGATCCTGTTCATCACCCAGGAAATTAGGATCAATTTTTAATGGATCAGAAATCTTGTTGCCGCTGAGCTGAACCGAACCACGGCTACGCGGATTCAGCAGGCAAACGTGGCAGGAAATGCCGTGGCTGGCATGAAATTTACGGGCATGATCATCGACCAGTGCCACGACAAAATGCAACTGCAAGTTTGGTATCTTCAATGAAGGATCACTTTTTAAAAAACCGCCACATTCGGCAAAGTTTGAAGCAATCATGCCACGGCGTTCCTTGCGGTAACGCCCCACCTGCTTAAACAGATCCAGTGAGCCGGACATCGACACACCAAACGTGCCCTGTATATCTTTCACGCTATAACCAAAAATAAAGTCTGGATGATCATGAAAATTTTTACCCACACCCGGTAAATGATGCTGCACTTCTATTTTATGCGCTGCCAGCTCAGCTTGATCACCAATACCGGACAACATCAAAATTTGCGGAGACTGGATTGCCCCAGCACTCAGCAAGACCTCTTTGCGGGCACGCAGCTGTTTGATTTGTCCTGCATGCTGCACCTCTACACCTACCGCTGTTTTCTGTTCAATCAGAATTTTCTGTGTCAGTGTCTGGGTTAAAACTCTCAGGTTTAGACGCTGCAAATGCGGATATAAATATGCACGGGCAGCGCTGCAGCGTTCACCATTCACATGCGTGACCTGATAGACGCCCAAACCTTCCTGTTCCACGCCATTAAAATCATCCAGTATTTTGTAGCCTTGTGCCTTAGCGGCAGCAATATAGCGCTGATGCAGCGGATTATCGGTGCGGACATCGGAAACTGAAAGTGGCCCTGAGTTGCCATGGTATTCATTCTGTAGACGTTCGTTATTTTCAGACTTGATAAAATAAGGCAACACCTCTTGATAAGACCATCCGCTATTGCCTAAAGAAGCCCAATGATCGTAATCGGCCGGGTTGCCGCGAATATAAATCATGGCATTAATATTGGAAGAACCACCCAGACCTTTGCCGCGTGGCTGATAGCCTTTACGTCCATTCAGCCCTGCTTGTGGAACCGTCTCAAAAGCCCAGTTATTAATTTTGGTCGGTAAACTGACCACAGCTGCAGCAGGGATGTTTATGGTCCAATTTTCCCCATTACCTCCGGCCTCTACAAGGCATACTGAAATATTTGGGTCTTCACTTAAACGGCTCGCCAAAACACTGCCGGCACTGCCCCCGCCAATCACGATATAATCGAATTCCTGCTGCATATTTCTCGTTCCTTAACATTATTTTTATTGATTAATTTTATAATGTCTTCTAATAACATAGAACGCAGTACAACAGCAGTGGCTTTGCTACAAATGATATAAATATCTAGATGTACGGTAATTTAATCGCCATGACCACACGCTTTTAAATGCTAATTTAAGTTTTAGCCATAAAGCCCTGATAGCAGAGAATCTGGGTAAACCGTTCTACCGTATCAAAACCGCAGCCTTTAAGCTGTTCAAAGGTTTCCTGTTCCGAGAGTGGATAAAAATCATCATCTAAACGATCCACCATGACTGCAGTCTGCGAAGTCGTTAAGCCATTTGCCTCACATACATATCTGAGCGTTTGCAACTCCTGATCGGACCTGATTTTGGTCAAATCAAAAGTCATGAATAATCCTTGAGATTTCAAACGCGAAGAAATGGCCTTAAAGAACTTGGGCTTATCTGCAAAGTCCACAAAATGCGTGACCAAGATAGAAAGTGCTGCATCATAAGTTGAACCTATTTTTAACTGATCCACATTGCCCAAGACAAACTCCACCCGATGCGATGCATTTAAGGCACGGATATGATGTCTGGCTTTATCCAGCATGTTTTCCGATAACTCTGTTGCAGTAAAGGTCCAGTCAGGAAACAGCTGAACCAGATGCCCCAGCTCATAGCCGGTACCACAGCCGACAATCAACACATGTGCATATTCATCCACATACGTTTTCAATAAAGCCCTAATTTGTTGATGTACCACTTCATAGCCGGGAATGAGCTTTCGGATATGTTCATCATAGCCATCCACAACATACTGACTATTAAAATCCTTTGCCATACGCGCCTCCTTTTGCAATGCATGATCTTAATTTGTTTAAGTTTAAGTCACTCTTCAACATGATGCGATTGCAAAATCTGCTGACTCATCAAATTGTAAACATTTTTCAAATCTTCCCTTTTGGCATCATCCAGCATCTGTTGATGCATATTCAGGATATTTTGATCACCTCGCATTGCAGGTCCTGTCTGCATGTGCTTAGGGTCATGCTGTACGGCTTTATGGGCTGTTTCTAAAATCAGTGGATAAAGCAGCGAAAAATCGACATGCTTGGCATCGACAATCTGCTTCGCCATGTCATAACAATAATTGCTAAAATTACAGGCAAATACTGCTGCCAGATGTAAGCTTAAACGCTGGGTCGATGTATATGTATAGACGCGTGAGCTTAAGCTGTTTGCTAGCTCAGTCAATTGTGCCAGGTCATTGGGCTGGGTTGCCTCCACAAACAATGGTGTGGCCTGCCAATCTACTTCACGCGCCAAACTAAAGGTTTGTAAAGGATAAAATACTCCGGCACGTGCATGAACCTCTGCCAGAACCTGAATATCGGTACTGCCTGAGGTATGCACAATCAAGACATCGGCGAATTGTGCATGCACCTGTTGAATGACCTCAGCAATCGCCTGATCACTCACTGCAATAATCACCAAATCCACATCTGACTGAAGTTCTGCAATATTGACCGTAGCCCTTGCAGCGACCTGACTTGCCAAAGTCTGGGCATGTTCTAGAGTACGGCTATATATCTGCACAATCTGATGATTTTGGCTTAACACAGTAGCCAGATGATGCGCCACGCGTCCCGCACCAATAAAACTAATTCGCATAGCTAAGTTCACGTTTTACAATTCTGTACAAGCATGCCAATAATAAAAGGACGAATCAATTCATCCTTTTATTTAATTGCTATTAGGGTCTGTTAGGCAAACTTTTTTAAACTGGGATAAGGTCTACCTTTAATTTATTTACTGTTTATTTACGCCCTGCTCATCCACTTCACGTATCATGCCTGTTTCGGTATTTAGCACTTCAAACTCAATACGGCGATTTTTAAATTGCCCTTCAGGCGTTGCATTATCCGCTACGGGTTGTTCCGAACCATACCCTACTGCTTGTAACTGGGCCGGATCAACGCCTTGTTTGACAAGGTAATCCACAACGGCTTGAGCACGTTTTTGCGATAATGCTTTATTCTTTTCAGCATTACCTACAGCATCTGTATGCCCTTGTACAGTTAGTTGAACTTGGGGCGCACGTTTGATCAATGCAGCAGCCTGATCCAGAATAGATTTATTGGCATCTGGAATCTCTGCACTTGCAATATCAAAATTGATAATCTGCATATTCAATGCGGTCGCGATATCCAGTGCGCGAATCTGATCCGGATTAATTTCTGCCAATGCTTTTTCTGCATTGCTATTGCCGGCAGTAATAGCAGTATTAGCTGCCGATGCACTGCTCATTCCAGCCGGAGTCAGCACAGTCATGTTTTTCACCAGGGGTCGAATTTTAGCGGCAAGTTGTTCAGCATCAGCCGGATTAGCGGTCTGAATGGAGAGCTGATTTCCCACCCAAGTTAATGAGGCATTGGGCACACCTTTGACCAGTTTTAATACGCTTGGAATGACATCTTGATCGATAAATTCTGAATGATAGCGGCTATTGTTTTCCACACCACAACCCGTGTTGTGATTAAAAATCTGTTTAATTTCCTGTTGCAGAATATCAATATAATTTGCATTGCCAGAATAGAGCTGACATGTGGTTAAATCTCCTGTCGAACCGGTACTTAACTGTAATTTTGCCGGTTCACTACTCGCAGTTTCAGCAGGTATACCACTTGCCGGGGTGATCTGTTTTTTATCTGAACACGACTTAAAAATAAATGCCAATAGCGCAGCTAAAATAAGGAAAACAATCAAGGGAATTAAAAAGCCTGATTTCCTTTTTTCCTCAGTGACCCGATAAGGGTCAACGGGTGGCGCTTGATGTAGACTTTGCCCTGATGCCGTACTGATCCCTAAAGCACTAAGGAGTGCAGGAGCCCAATGTGGCAAGGCACTGGTTACAGCAGGCCAATGGCTTTCAATCAGATGAGTAATGGCACCGGGTTCGGAAGATCCAGCCTCCGTTTCCAATACCCCCAAGGTGGGTGCTATAGAACGATTGAGAGTTGATTCAATTGTTTCTGTCGGCACCGTGCCGGAAACCTGTTGCAAAAACTCCTGCTTTAAAGATGGGTTGATGTTGAAGATATCTCCCAGTCTTGGATTTAATTGATTCTGTAAATTTACAATAAGATCGGGTTTAGATTTGAAAATAGATAATAAAATAGGGAGAAAACTGCTTAATGCCTGACTCTTTTCACTCAGATATGCTGTGTCTCCCTCAAGAACCGTTGCAGATACTTTCTGCTTTAATAAATCAATCAAATCAAGATTCATTGCGTATTCCTCTTATTGTCTTCTTATCATGTCCTTTTTTAGTCTATTCGTTCATTTTTTAGACAGTGTAATAAATTGTATTATTTGAATACTATTATTTTTCAACAATAAAAAAGCCAGCCGAAGCTGACTCTTTTAATTTTTAAAAAACGATTTAATCGTTTAAGCTGCGAAAGTTTTAATCACTTTACCCACCACTTTCTGGTTAATCAGCGGAGTATTTTTACCTTGAGACACGATGCTCTCTTTGCTGACTGTCCATTCAAGTTGAGGATCAACCAGAGCCCAGCCCGCTTCTTCAGTCCAGCGTTCCAACATGTTGGCCACTTTTGCCGGAGCAACCGTGACTTTTTCCACCCAGTCTAAAGGCTCAAACAAACCTTCATTAATCAGCTGAAGTCCAAACGGGACAAAAGTATCGAATGCGGTGAAACCCGGTTGAGTTTCAGCAAATGGCGCCATTTTTGCAGAACTGCTGAGCGGCTCATGATGGGTAGAAATGGCATCAATGACGCCCTCTTTCACACCTTGACGCAGCAACGCTTTATCCTGTTCGGAACGTAATGGCGGACGTACATGGGCAAGTGAGTTGAAGCCATCAATCAATTGATCTGTCAGATGTAACTGGTGCATGGCAACATCACAGGTCACCGGTAAACCTTTTTCTTTGGCGATACGAATCAGTTCAACTGAAGCACCGCAAGACAATAAGCCGAAGTGAGCACGGACTTTAGTCGCTTCAATCATCAACAAATATTTGGCAATCGCAACGGTTTCAGCCAAAGCTGGAATCATCGGCAAACCCTGACGTGAAGCAATAAAGCCTTCATGCACACAACCGTCTTTGGCAATTTGTGGTTCTTCCGCATAGAACACCACGGTCATGTTCAGACCTGCAGCATATTCCAAGGTACGAATCACTACATCATCATCAGCGAACGGCGCATTGGCATTGGAAACTGCAGTACAGCCACCTTTTTTCAGGCCAGCCATATTGGCAGGTTGATTTCCTTTCAAACCTTGAGTTTGCGCACCAATCACTTCTAAGTAAATGCCACCATCCAGCATGGCTTTTTCAACCAGGCCGTGAATGAGTGCGCCGTTATCCTGTACGATTGGTTTTGAATCTGGTGGGGTAAACACATGCAGAATACCGTTTTCACGGGCAGCTTTGCCTTCGGACTTTAAAGTCCCATGCTGCTGCTGACCCGGTTCACGTAAACGAGCGCACAGATCCACCATGGTTGGCATCAGCCATTTGCCCTGACCATCAATGGTTTCAGTGACATTAGCAGTTTCAGCAACCCGTTTGCCATTTTCAATATATACAGTCTGTACGCTGTCGGTTTTGTTGATGGGGTCCAAGACACGTACATTTTCAATTTTTACAATACTCATGACTTTCCCTTATCCCGCAACCGCTTCTAACAAACCTTTTTCCTGCAACTGACCTTGCATTGCCAAAGCCAACACCGCCATACGTACCGCAATACCATTGGTCACCTGATTTAAAATCACTGACTGGGTTCCATCAGCAATGCTGGAATCGATTTCTACACCACGGTTCATTGGACCTGGATGCATCACGATGCAATCCGGTTTCGCCATAGCCAGACGTTCTTTATTCAAGCCGTACATTTTGTAAAATTCAGCTTGTGAAGATAAAGCTGGCGAATCAATACGTTCATTTTGAATACGCAGGGTAATGATCACGTCGCAATCTTTAATGCCATCTTCCATGTTGTTAAATAGACGAACATCTTCACCATATTCAGCAAAACCATATGGCAGCAAGGTATTTGGCGCAATCACACGGATATCTTTACAACCTAAGGTTTGTAGTGCGGCAACATCTGAACGTGCAACGCGTGAATGTTTAATATCACCAATGATGGCAATACTGATATCTTCAAAATTCTTTTTGGTTTCTCGGCGAATGGTCAGCATGTCCAGCATCGCTTGTGTCGGATGTGCATGACGGCCATCGCCGGCATTAATAATCGCTACATTCGGGCAGACATCTTTGGCAATAAAGTGCGGCGCACCTGAAGATGAATGACGCACCACAAAAATGTCTGTTGCCATCGCTTCCAGATTCCACAGCGTGTCACGCAGGGTTTCACCTTTGGAAGTACTTGAACGGGCAATATCAATGTTGAGTACATTGGCAGACAGACGCTTTGCTGCAGCTTCAAAGGTGGTACGGGTACGGGTCGAGTTTTCGAAAAACAGGTTCATTACCGTACGACCTTCGAGCAGATTATTGGTAATCAGCTGATTTTGGTCATTAAAAAAGGACTGTGCTGTGTCCAATATTTTTGTGAGGGTTTCTTTGGAAAGACCTTCGATGGTGAGGAAGTGTTTTAAGTTACCATCTTGGTTGAGTTGAATCTGGCTCGGAGTATGCAATGCCGCCAAGTGCATGAGAGATTCCTTATACGTTAAGTCAACGTATTATACAGAGTTTAATCGATTTAAATAGTTCAGCTTGACCTTACTTGTCTAAAAAGCAGCTCGGTATTTGAAATAAAAAATATAATTCCTATTTAATTTTTCAATAACATAATTTAACCATTCAACGATTTAGCCCCCTGATTTTAAAATAAAAAAAGGTAACTCAGTCTGGTTCCGAGTTACCTTAGGCAACTAGCGTAAGGCACCAATGTAGCGGTTTGCCCCTTGTGCACGTTCTATGTCTTCTTGAGTAGGTTCAACCGAAATTAAGCCTTCATGTTGCGTGAACAGAATTTCATTTACCGGCTCTTCATGAACTTTTAATCCCAGCACTTTAGTCAAACGTTCAACCAAGCGAAGTAATTCTGGGTCTTGTGTTTGCTTCGCCATCACCATCACATGTTCAGCATATTCCAAGTTCTCTGTAAGATAGCTTGCATCGATCACTCGCCCCGATACCCGTCTTAACCGTGCATAAATAAGTGTTGCAACTGAAAAAACTTCATTTGTAATGATTACACTTTCTGACATTTGTAATTCCCATCTCTAAAAAAGAAAGTGAGGCATCAAGCACTCCCCTTGATCAAGCAGCCTCACAGGGCTATGTAGCAATATCTGTACCAATATAAAAAAAGCCCACATGATTCAACATATGAGCTCTCTTAAAATGATGTTTTTCTTATATTTTAGAATATGCTAAAACTTACATGGTCTTCGTCAAAAGCTTTTTTATTGGTTTTATTTTCCTTGGAAAGACGAATCTGTTGGTCTTCTTCATTTATAAGTTCATGATCGTCTTGTAAATCTAAAACAGCTCGCAAACGTTCCACATAACTTGCAAGCTCTGGATCTTTTGTCTCAAGTGCAAGTGTGACAACATGATGTGCATAGGAACGATCCTGCATTAAATACATGACATCAATAACCCGGCTATTCACTTTCCTTAAGCGTGCATACAACAATGTCGCAATTGAAAAAATATCATCCTTTTTTGCTGTAATATTCATACCTTATCCTAAATAAAATCCATTCATTAAAATTTAAAATTCATTTTTAAGTGCAGTGTAATTTTACATATCCCCTGAATTTTCAATTGGCTTTTTATTCCAACATTTAGAGCTTTTTATAATTAATACACTGACCTAAGTTGCTTGAAGTTTTCAAAATATAAAAATTTTTCAGCACTAAAATAAGTTAAACTTATGCAAGTTTTTATTTTATTTTTTTCGGTCTCTCTATTTTATGAATACCTCTTCACGTTTAAGCAATTACTGGGTCACCTGTGCAGATGGACTTGAAACCTTACTCCGCGAGGAAATTGAAGGTTTAGGTGTTCAAAATATTGAACAGTTACCGGGTCGTTTGGTTTTCAAAGGTACATTGGCAGATGCATACCGTATTTGCATGTGGTCGCGTTTGGCTTCACGTGTCTTAACCCCAATTCATACTCATGAACTTGAATTCACCCATGACGCACGTGATGTGGCAGAAGAGCTCTATGAAGGTGCAATCAACTTTGACTGGTCGCTTATTTTTGCACCACAAAGTACATTTGCTATCCGTTTACACGTAGAACGTGACATTAAGGTCAATACACAGTTCGCAACCTTACGTGTAAAAGATGGTGTTGTAGATTCCTTTATGGAAGCCGTGGGCAAACGTCCAAGCATCGACATCAAACAGCCTGAAATTACCCTGTATGTCCTGGCAGGCAAAACTGCACATACCTATTGCTTGGATTTATCTGGTGATTCTTTACATAAACGTGGCTATCGTCATTACATGACCGATGCCCCGATTAAAGAAAATCTGGCAGCAGCCATTCTGCAAAAAGCCAAATTAAAACAACGTAATCCCGATATTATTTTAGATCCAATGTGCGGTTCGGGTACTTTTATCATTGAATCTTTGATGATGCTCACTGACCGTGCTCCGGGCCTAGTACGTCGTTTTGGCTTTAACGGCTGGAACGGTCATGACCATGAACTCTGGATGTCAATTAAAGCAGAAGCCGCAGAACGCCATCAAACAGCATTGCAACAGCCTTTACCACAATTTTATGCCTATGATGCAGACTGGGAAGCAGTCAAAGCCACCAAGCAAAATATCATTGCCGCCGGTTTTGAAAAACTGCTTGATCATATCAAAATTGAAGAGCGCACGCTGGCGGATTGGCCAGATTTCAAGGCTGAAGGCAAAACTTCATTTATTGTCACCAACCCGCCTTATGGTGAACGTTTAGGAGATAAAGCTTCAAACCGTGCTTTATATTTAGGTTTATCTGCGCTGCTACAAAAGAATTTCCCGAATCAATATGCTGCTGTCATTGCGGCGCAGGTTGAACAGGCTGACGTGCTGGCATTCAATGAACCGCAAATTCTGCGTTTGATGAATGGTAAACTGCCGATTTATGTGCGTTTCGGTATCATCAAACCAGCTGCTGTATCAGAACCATTTTTAGCGCATTGGCAACCGCAACAGTTTGAGCCAATTGAAGGTGCTCAGGACTTCACCAACCGTCTGCAAAAGAACATGCAGAATCTAAAAAAATGGGCAGTGAAAGAAAATATTTTCTGCTTGCGTTTGTATGATGCAGACTTGCCAGATTTTAATGTTGCGGTAGATTTGTATGGTGATCGCCTACATGTACAAGAATATGCACCACCAAAAACCATCGATCCTGAAAAGGCTAAAAAACGTTTCAATCTTGCCTTACAGGCCATTCGTTCGGTAACTGGTTTAGGCCGTGATGCGATCTTTATTAAAACGCGTGCACGTCAAGAAGGTAAAAACCAGTACACCAAACAGAGTACTGCTTCTAAACGTTTTATTGTACAGGAAGGTAAAGCCAAAATTTTAGTCAACCTGACGGATTATCTAGATACCGGCCTGTTCCTGGATCATCGTCAAATGCGTTTGCGTATTGCTGCGGAAGCCAAAGGAAAGCATTTCCTCAACTTGTATAGTTATACTTCTACAGCAAGTCTGCATGCTGCTTTAGGTGGCGCTGCAAGTACCACCAGTGTCGATTTATCCAATACTTATTTAAACTGGTCCAAAGAAAACTTTGTCTTGAACGGTTTAACCGTAGATCATGCCGATGAACAACACCAGTTCTTTGCCAGTGACTGTTTTGAGTGGTTAAAAGAAGGTCATGAGCAATATGACCTGATCTTTATCGATCCGCCAACGTTCTCGAATTCGAAAAAGTTTCATGGCACATTCGATGTACAACGTGACCACTTGTCCCTGATCAAGCGTGCAATGAACCGCTTAACCACAGATGGTACCTTGTACTTTTCTAACAACTATCGTGGCTTTGAAATGGATGAAGAAATTTTAGCCTTCTTTGATGTGCAGGAAATTACCAATGAAACCATTGGGTTGGACTTCAAACGTAATACTAAAATTCACCGTGCCTGGAAAATTCAACATCCACAAAATGGCTAATATATTTTAGATACTGCACTAACTAAAAAGGCTGCCTATCTGGCAGCCTTTGTTTTTACATATGTTAATTTAAAAATTTCTTTTCACCGTATTTATATTCAATACCGATTTTTAAGATATCGCCTTCCCGTTTCGCTTGCAGCGTCTGCTGCATACCATCCAGCATTTGCTCAAGTTCTTGATCCGATAAGGTTTTACCGCCCTGTTGCAGATAGTTTTTCATGATGGTTTTCATTATCTGTTTATCATATTCAACATTGGCCTGATATTCGACCAGATTGGGTGCCATTTTCAATAGGCTTTCAAAAGAGGATTGATGTCCTGGCATGACTTTGCCGGTCAGACTCGCCTTGGCGTATCCATCCCCCACTTTGATTTGATTATTTTGTGATTCAAAACTAAACCCATCATTCACAATAGCCAGAAAACTATTCGCCAGGTCTTGACTCAACTCTTGTTTCGTTGCGCAGACTTCAGATTTTTTTTCCAATAAATCCAAGAAAGTCTGTATTTTCTGCTTGTTTAGTGCTTTCAGGTTCATGTTCATTTGAAAATCACGAAAACTTGGTGTTTTATGCAAATTCATTTCACCAATTTTAATCTGGGTATCAAAATTGACCTTGTGTTCATCTAACTCAGTATTCACAATCAATGCAAAGTCTTTCAATTCTCCGCTGCCAAATTGCTGTACATTTCGATCAGTACGCTGGATTGAAGCAATATTTACTCGAGTTTTCCCTTCATCCAAAACAGAATTTAACCCCTGATTGGTCTCGAACTCTAAATCACGCATCTGCACATGACCCAATTTATCATTCACAGTAATATTCGGAATCTGGAATTTGAGATTAAGTACATCCAGTTGATCAGCTTTAGATTTTGCATCTATTTTTAACGTCATCGAATCAATTCGAGTTTGTATATCAGCCTCATTTTTTTCATATACAGGCGTAGTCAAGGATGAATGAATCACTCCCAGCCAGTCAATTTTGGTTTGAGCTGTCAAAGGCTGTTTCAATAGCACTTTAAAGACCTCATTGCCTTGCTTGAGATGAATTTGCGACTCAATATGATAACCATTCCAGCTGCGTTTAATTGCATCGGTCCCATTCAGAATTAAAACATCTTTGGGTTTACATGGATCAATGGTGAATTCAGCAACCCAGTCTGCAGAACCCTGCATCGGCCCCATATTAAAATTATGATACTGAATCGACATTAAATCGGATTTTTGCTTCTGTTGATAATACGAATTTAGACTCTTATCTGCATATAAGTTTCCACCTATTACAGATGTTGCCAATACAATAATACTTCCCACACCCCAGATTAATTTTGACATCACATGTCTCATTTTTTGCTTATTTTGCAGACAAGTATATGTTAAAAAATAAATTTAGTGTAATTTTTCACACAACTAGATAACTCCCAAATCATACTGCATGATGAGGGAATCTATCTTTACGTTTAAATGATGTTTCTGAGCTTTTTAAATCCGCCCCGACTCGAAATAACTGATTTTTCTCCGATCAAAAGTCGTATATGGACAGGCTTTAAAGCTATGGAAATAATGTTTGGCTTGAATGACATGTGAGGTTGTCTTATCCATCCAGCTGATTCTTGGGTCATTATTAGCCAAAGTAATACAATATGCCTGTTTCTGGCGTAATTTTGTTTGTTGCTTGGCATGAAAAATCAGGCTGGCAAATACATCGAGTTGTTCAGGATGACACAGTGCACTATGAATCATGAGATATTCAAAGGCATCGTTGACCTTGGGTAAAGCCAAGACACCACGAATTTCAGCATAGACATTATAAAAAGGTTTCAGCACTTTTAATGGCAGTGAATACTGAACTACACGGGTTTGCTTAAAGGATTTCTGATTCCACAATCCATATACCCCCACCATCTTATGATTTTGGTCATACATCAGATAAAAATCATGAATTTTCATGCCTAGCCAAAATGGATGATTGGGTTCCGCCAATCCGGAAAAATCATAATTGGGCAGAAAGTTATAATGCTCTTTCATTGAAATAATAAAGGCATTAACTTCACTGACATGACTCGCCTTCATTTGCTGAAAATTATACTGAGAAAATTGTGCGGGTTTAACTACCTGGGAAACAGTAAAGGTAGAAATATCGTCATAATGAAAAGGGATGGGAAAACCTTTACGCTCGTTATGCAAAATCCCACATGCCACAGTATTATCTTCTAGAACCACGCTTTCAAAAATAGTCTCACGTGGAATTTCATCATAGACATAGTCCATCAACAAGCGCATGACTTTGTTGCCACGATGCTCAGGCAGCATGCGTAAATCCGCGACATAGCGCAACACCTCTGACCTGCCATTGATAAAACAATTGCGCCAACCCAAATTCATCATGGCCACAATTTCTGAGTGATTATCTTCTGGCACAACCAACTTAATATCAGGATGATGGTATTGTGCATGGCTGGCACCAAGATAACTTGGATAGCGTTCAAAAGCCCAAGTCATGCCATTACTGGGCATGGTTTCCGCAATCAACTTCACCAGTTGCTCATCATCTGCCGCTGTGGCTGATCGCACCACAAAATTAGGTTCGTTTTGAGAACGATAAATTTCATTATTATTGTTGTTCGATGCATGTAATACATTTAAGCTCATAAATTTTTACTCAAATTATTTTTGTTTTCATTTTTTTCAACGGTTCAGGCTTAATATTGCCTTCAATCATTCCATTCTTCATGGCCAGGTTTTTGTAATAATCCCAGGCATTTTCAACATGTTTTACTTCAGGCTCGTCTAACTGTCCAAGGTTGCGTGCCAATTCATAATGAAAATTTTCTTTTAATAACTGATCTAAAGCAGCAGCAGTGGGTTGTTTATGGATATTTCCTTCACTCAACATCATGTAATGCGGCTTTTTCTTATTGCAATGTTCAATACCCAAAATACTGATCGGTAGATACTCATCCTGTTTAAACTCTGCCAAAACTTTGACCGCCACACTATGATCCAGTTTTTCACCGACCAGATCGACTGTCATTTTCCGTCCTAAAAAGCGGAAACATGGAATACGTTGATAAAAATCGACCACTTCCAGTTCATCATCAATCACATAACGAATCAAACCAGAGCCTGTGGTAATCACCGGACTGACGATGTCACCTACTTTAAGCTGCCAGGACGGTAAGACTTGCTCACCATCTTGCAGAATAAACTCATAAAAATGTGATTGATAACTGAGTGGAAAACGATCTGCAAACGGAATGGTGACTACACCTTCTGTTGCCCATAAGCCTTTGCCTTCGAAAGCAACATTTGCCACACGGTCTTGTAAATCTTTTGCCCAGCGTTCAGCACTTGCAGTGTCCCAACTGGAAATCAGGGTTAATTTCGGCCAAAGCTCTTTCCACGCCATTGGATCTTGTAAATTCAGTAGCTGCAATTTATAACTTTGTTCCGAGGACTTCGGAGCTTGCAAATAATCCAGACCTTGGCGTGACCATCGTCCCGTTTTTAATACCCTGACAATTTCATCCTGGTATTGCTCGATAATATCGAGTAACTGTAATGCAAATGTCGGACTCCAGACTGAAATCATGCCTAAATTTTTATCTGCCACCAAAAATACAGCTGTGGCAAACATGGCATCTTCGGCCGATTCTGCCAGTGCAATATCGGTCGGCACTGATTGGGTGACTTTACTCAATATCCGCTTAGAAACATTAAGTAAAGCACTGTCATCATTAAGATTACTATTTTCTAAAAGTTTGCGCTGGCTTTCTGGCAACCAGGATACTGACCAATAGTGGGTAGAATTTTTTAATTGGGGATGTTGGCGATATAAATTGCTTAACCACAGTCCAATCGCTTCATCCAGCTCATTCAGGAAAGATTGTGTATAAGGAATAAATTTCAGTGCTTCGCTTGAACCACTGGTCGGCTGAAAACGTACAATTGTCTCTGGACCTAAACAGTTTTTCCCGCTTTGCCTGGACTGTTCAATTTTCTCTTTCCAGTCCGCATATCGTGTCAAAGGATATTGTTCTGCAAAGTCCTCATAACTCAGCCTTTGTGCGGTATGTTGTTTTAAAAAATGATCCAATTTTTGACGCTGGACCATTTCCAAATTATTCGCTTGCTGCCGATAGCGGTTGAAAGCTTTTCGGCAGGCAAATTGCAATACTTGATGTGAAGCTGAAAGCAATAAATCCATCGTTATGCCACCTTAGAATTTGAGTCCGAGGCGATATGCAGAGGGCGGTTTTTATGACGATTTTACTATCATATTTGCTTTCACTGGTGCTTTTGCTCAAAAAACGATTCACATAACGGTATAAATCGCTCCAACGCAATTCCCCAATACAAGGTAATTCAGTACCGTCCACCCATGTCGGGTTCTTGTCTTCAAAAAATGCTACCTTGAAATTTTTTTCACGTACATCATTGGTAATGGGGGCAACATCCGCTTTTAAAGGCTGATAATCTTCACCAAAATTCAGTAAACCTGTGGATTTTTCATAGTATTCAGAAAAATATTGATGACAGTAGGACTCTACAAAATCTTTTAAATGCGGATGTTTTTCATTGTAATGCGGATAATAACTATAAAAATTATTGGCCAACAGCAAATAGGTTTTGAATCCTTTAGAAATCAAGATCCAATAAATTGGCTTCAATGGATAACGCATTTTAAAAGTCACGATATAACGGAACATCGCACGGGTTAAAGCTCTGTTGCCCCAATATTCTTTTTCAATAATGGTGTCGCCACTAAAAAAGGCATGATGGGCTTTACCATTAACTACAAAATCACGCTCCATTACGGTAGAAAAGCCAACGATTTGTTTATTTTTAGGTTCTAAAATAAGGAAAACACCTGTTTTTTCTAAAAAGTCACGCTCAAAAATTTCATAACGCGTATTGGCATAATATTTTTGATAAATACCATACATACATTTGAGTTCTTGAACCGTTACTTGGCTACATTTTTTATAAGCACTATAAGGCTCGTTTTTGAGCAAACGCATCAGCTTAAATTCGATCATGATTACGATTCCATGTAACCTTCTCTTTGGAAGGCAATATTGTTTTTGTTTTAAATACTTTTTATACAAGTGTATTTATATAAAGTGACGCTATTTTATGGTTTGAAAAGTTGAGAAATCAAATAAAGTCAGACGAATTTCACAAAAAACGATAAACGCAAATCATAAAAAAACCTAGCCAAAGCTAGGTTTTTTCTCTATTTTTACCTTTTAGTCAAACCAAATGATTAACTTAATTTCATTTTCTCAAATTCAAGATGACCATTTTCTCCCTTAACACTAATGGTATCTCCTGGCAGAAAATCACCACTCAGAATTCTTTGTGCCAAGGTATTTTCAACCTGCTGCTGAATGGCACGTTTCAATGGACGTGCGCCATAGACAGGATCGAAACCAGCCTCAATCAACTGATCAAATGCACTGTCATCAACTGAAAGACGCATGTCTTTTTCGCTTAAACGTGCACGTAAACGGTCCAGTTGAATATCGGCAATACCACGAATCTGGGCTTTTTTCAGTGAATGGAATACCACCAGTTCATCAATACGGTTAATAAATTCCGGACGGAAATGTTGAGATACTGCGCTCATCACTACCGCACGTACTTCATCATCCGTTGCATGTTCACCCAGTTCGCGTACATCTTGTGAACCCAGGTTGGAAGTCAACACAATCACCGTATTTTTGAAGTCCACCACACGACCTTGCGAGTCGGTTAAGCGGCCATCATCCAGTACTTGCAGCAAGATGTTAAATACGTCAGGATGCGCTTTTTCGACCTCATCAAATAACACCACACTATAAGGCTTACGGCGTACAGCTTCCGTTAAAACACCACCCTCTTCATAACCGACGTATCCCGGAGGTGCACCCACCAGACGGCTGACCGAATGTTTCTCCATGAACTCACTCATATCTATACGCACCATGGCATCATCACTGTCAAACAGGAAGTTGGCCAAGGCTTTGGTCAACTCGGTTTTACCTACCCCGGTTGGTCCGAGGAACAGGAATGAACCACTAGGACGGTTCGGATCAGACAATCCTGCACGCGAACGACGCACCGCATTCGATACCGCTACTACGGCTTCATCTTGCCCAACCACACGGTTATGCAGGAATTCTTCCATATGCAGCAATTTTTCACGTTCACCTTGCAGCATTTTCGCCACAGGAATACCGGTTGCCGCACTGACCACTTCAGCAATTTCATTTTCAGTAACTTTGGTACGGATGAGTTTTGGTTCCTCACCGTTTTCCTCAGCAACCTCTTCGGCAGCGAGACGTTTTTGCAGCTCAGGAATAACCCCATACTGCAAACGGCTGGCTTCGGCCAAGTCACCTTCACGCTGGGCTTTTTCAAACGCGGTACGTGCCTTGTCCAGTTCCACCTGTGCCTGACTGGTGCCTTCCACCAATCGTTTTTCGGCAATCCACTGTTCTTCCAAATCGCTATATTCTTTCTGCACTTCAGCAATCTGTTTTTCCAGATGAGAAACTTCAGCTTTACTGACCGAATCCTCATCCTGTTTCACGGCTTCCAACTGCATTTTTAATTGAATCAAACGACGGTCCAGACGATCGAGTGGCTCAGGTTTGGAATCAATTTCCATTTTAATCCGTGAAGCTGCTTCATCAATCAGATCAATAGCTTTATCCGGTAATTGACGGTCAGTGATGTAGCGGTGTGACATCTTCGCAGCAGCAATAATGGCTGAATCCAGAATTTGCACCCCATGATGGGTTGCATATTTCTCTTTTAAGCCACGTAGAATCGCAATGGTATCTTCAACACTTGGTTCATCGACCAATACTTTTTGGAAACGGCGTTCCAGTGCAGCATCTTTTTCAATGAACTGACGATATTCATCCAGCGTAGTTGCACCGACACAGCGCAGCTCACCACGGGCCAATGCAGGTTTCAGCATATTGCCTGCATCCATGGCGCCCTCACCTTTACCTGCACCGACAAGCGTGTGCAACTCATCAATAAAGAGGATGATTTCGCCTTCATGCTTGGCCAGATCTTTAAGAACCGCTTTTAGGCGCTCCTCAAACTCACCGCGATATTTTGCACCCGCCAGCAATGATCCCAAGTCCAAAGATAGAACACGCTTACCTTTTAAGCCTTCCGGAACCTCGCCATTAACAATACGCTGTGCCAAACCTTCAACAATTGCCGTTTTACCAACACCAGGCTCACCAATCAGTACCGGGTTATTTTTGGTACGGCGTGACAAGACCTGAATGGTACGACGAATTTCTTCATCGCGCCCAATCACAGGATCCAGTTTGCCTGACATGGCACGTTCAGTTAAATCTATGGTGTATTTATTCAGTGAATCACGTTGATCTTCATGGGTATTACTCATGACTTTTTCGTCACCTCGAATTTTTTCAATCGCTTTGCGTAAACTTTCACTGGTTACGCCGACATTATTTAATAAAGTTTTGGTTGCACCGGTTTCCGCTAAAGCGAGCAACACCCAGTCGGTCGATAAGAACTCATCCCCGGCTTTTTGCGCATAACTATCCGCCAGATTTAAGGCACGAACCGCTTCGGGATTAAGGTTTATATCTCCAGTTGGATTAGCGATGGTCGGTGCATCATTTAATGCTTGCTGCAACTTGGTTTGAAGATTTCGTAGATTTGCCCCGGCTTGCTGGAACAAGCTGATATTGGCTGGCTCTTCCAATAGCACGGATAAAATATGTATGCCTTCAATTGAAGTATTGTCTTTACCCATTGCCAGAGATTGAGCATCTGATAAAGCTTGCTGCAAGCGATTTGTAAATTTTTCAAAACGCATTCTTATTTTCCTCACAACAAATTTTGTACTTGGATAATAGATGGGAATGGGTTGATATTTTTCAATAACATTTTTAAAAAATATTTTTAATTTTCAACAACTAAAGTAATCTACATAAAACATAGACCTTAATTATAATATGGGTATTTACGCGCTTTTTTTCAAGGTTATTTTACGTGGTTATGTATCAAATCCTATGAAATTGGGTATTTTCTTGTCAATGACACTAAATGGATTTGAAAACCATCGTATTTGTTTCAAGCTGATCAACCCAACACATTAGCTCCATGAATTTGAACTGAAACTTTTAAATTGGATTTCAATAGAATTAAAAGCCAAGTAATCAGATATTTTTGAAAGACCAGAATAAAAGTGAAGCTAATAATATTTTATGAGATTGTTTTTATTTTTAAGTTTTCAGGATGGATAAAAATGGCAATTCATGAATGAATTGCCATCTAGAATTTATTATTCAGCTTCAATAATTTCAAAATCGTGGGTAATTTCCACCCCACCATCCGATAACATTTTGCTTGCAGAACAGTATTTTTCAGCTGAAAGTTCCACTGCTTTAGCAACCTGTTTTTCTTTCACTGCTTTACCTGTCACCACGAAATGTAAATGGATTTTGGTAAACACAGCCGGAATACTGTCTGCACGCTCAGCTTTGAGCTGACATACGACATCTGTCACATCTTGGCGAGATTTCTTTAAAATAGTCACAATATCAAAGGAAGCACACCCACCAAGTCCCATTAATATCAATTCCATAGGACGTGGTCCACGGTTTTGACCACCATATGCCTCAGCCCCATCCATCACGATTTGGTGACCACTTTCCGATTTTGCTTCAAAAGCAACATTCTCTAGCCAATGAACGCTTGTTTGCATTGCAACTACCTGAAAAAAACTATAAATTTACGATGTACCTGTACACTAACATAAATTGAGTTGATAAGGAATTTCAGCTCTTCTGTGTGACAAGTTCATTTTAGGTCTTGTGCGATCTATTAATTATCCACATTCGGAACCGTTAGCATGACTTCAAACTTTTCACAACTAAGCACCGATGCACTGTCTCCAGGTCAACTTCCAGAGTCAGTGAAAGCATTATTAAAACGTGCATATATAAATCGTTATCCAAAACGCACTGCTATTGTAGATGCAGGCTCAGAATCAAAATCGCTTTATTTGATTTTAAAAGGTTCAGTATCCATTATTTTACGTGAAGATGATGAACGTGAAATTGTGGTTGCTTATTTGAATGCCGGGGACTTTTTTGGGGAAATGGGTCTTTTTGAAGCAAATCCACAACGTACTGCAGAAGTTCGTACACGCGACGTATGTGAAATTGCCGAAATTACCTATGACAACTTCCACGAATTAAGCAAACAGTATCCAGATCTGAGCTATGCCGTATTTGCCCAGCTTGTTCGTCGCTTAAAAAACACTACCCGTAAAGTGACTGACCTGGCATTTATTGATGTATCTGGTCGTATTGCACGCTGCCTGATTGACCTGTCTTCTCAACCAGAAGCCATGATTTTACCAAATGGACGCCAAATCCGTATTACCCGTCAAGAAATTGGCCGTATTGTCGGTTGTTCGCGTGAAATGGTTGGTCGTGTCTTAAAAACACTTGAAGAACAAGGCATGATCCAGACCGATGGTAAAGCCATACTGATTTATGATGTTTCTGCTGAAGATACCAATTCATCTTTAGAAGATGAGGATGATGAAGAATAAATTTTCTTCATTTCAATTTAAAAGCAAATCTTAAGATTTGCTTTTTTTATGTCTGTATTTCTGACCTGTTCTTTTTAAATTTTTATGACAACTTTAAAACAATTGATGATTTAACGCTGATGCAAAAATCAGTTAGCCTAGTGCACGATTTTAAACTTGATAACAATTAAAGGATCAACTTCCATGCAACTTAAACCTTTAGCAAATACAGGAATTCTGCTTCCTGAAATTTGTTTAGGCACCATGACCTTTGGTGAACAAAATACCCAGGCAGAGGCCTTTCAACAACTTGAATATGCCTTGGATCAGGGTCTGTTTTTTTGGGATACGGCAGAAATGTATCCTGTCCCGCCAAAACCTGAAACTCAAGGAGCAACAGAAACTATTCTGGGCAACTGGATTGCACAACGTGGTCAGCGCGACCAGTTGTTCATTGCTTCAAAAATTGCCGGCCCTTCACAAGGCGGCAGCCATATCCGTGATGGCAAAACACGCTTTACTGCAGCTGAGATTAGCTCGGCAATCGATGGCTCCTTAAAACGCCTGCAGAGTGATTATATTGACCTGTATCAATTGCATTGGCCGCAACGTCCAACCAATTTCTTTGGCAAACTGGGTTATGGCAATGCTGAAGCTCAAAGTGAGCAAGAAGTGACTGCTTTAGAAGAAACTTTAAGTGCCTTAAGTGATGAAATTAAAAAAGGCCGTATCCGTTATATTGGGCTGTCCAATGAAACCCCGTGGGGAACATTGAAGTTTTTACATCTGGCCGAAAAACTAGGCCTGGAAAAATTTGTCAGCGTGCAGAATCCGTATAGCCTCCTGAACCGGACTTATGAAATTGGCATGTCTGAAATTGCCCATTATGAAAATGTTGGATTACTTGCCTATTCACCTTTAGCTTTTGGTTATTTGACCGGTAAATTCCGTCATGGTGCTCGCCCTGCAAATGCACGAGTAACCCTCTTTTCCCGTTTCAGCCGTTATAGCAATCCTGAAAGTGAATGGGCAACCGAACAGTATGCTCAGCTTGCAGAACGGCATGGCTTAACCCTGACCCAACTGGCATTGGCCTTTATTAAACAGCAGTTCTTTGTTACCAGTACCATTATTGGCGCAACCAACCTGGATCAACTGAAAGAAAATATTCAGGCATTCGAAATTGACTTATCTCCTGAAGTTTTACAGGGCATTGAAGATATTCACCGCCAGCAGCCAAATCCGGCACCCTAATTTCATTTTAAGCACTGCTTTAAAATGAAATTAGAAAATTGAAGTAAATAAGTTGTTAGCCGGTTTTTAAATTGAAAAATGTTACGTTAGCTGCAACTCATAATTTTTTATGCTCTTTAAAATCAAAAAATCTTCATAAAAAAGGATGCTTCACGCATCCTTTTTTATGAACTAAATAACAATTAACGTCTGTTATAAATAGCTTGAGCTGCAGGCAAGTTTTTACGCATTGCTTCAATACGCTGGCCATTTGAAGGGTGAGTCGACAGGAATGATGTACCGCCCGCACCTTCCAACTTGTTCATTTTTTCCCAAAGGGTAATCGCGGCTTGCGGGTTATAACCGGCACGTGCCATTAGCATTAAACCACCTTGGTCTGCACGGCTTTCAAGACTACGTGAATATGGCAAGCCCACACCCACTTGTGCGCCTAACTGAGCTGCTGCTGCACCCAATTGACCGACATTATTGCCTGCATAGCCTAAACCAATGTTTAAAGCCAAATCAGTTAAAGCTTGTGCACCAATTTTTTGTTTAGAATGCTCTTCTAAGGCATGCACCATTTCATGCCCCATCACCGCTGCAATTTCAGCATCAGTCAGATTGAGTTTATTCACAATACCGGTATAGAACACCACCTTCCCACCTGGCGCAACATAAGCATTGATCTGATCTGATTTCAGCACAGCCAATTGCCAATCGAACTTTTGGCCCGTCTGGTTGATTTGATCACCATAAGGTTTTAAACGTAAAAATACTGAATTAATTCGCTTATAAGTCGTAGATGAAGTATCTAAGGTTTTATTTGCATTTGCTTCTTGAACAGTTTTATTAAAGCCCTGCGCAGCCGTCACATTTAATGTAGATGAATCTGCCCCCGCCATTTCTGCTACAGTGGTACAACCTGAAATAGTGATTACACTCGCTGCACACAAACTTAAAATCAGCTTGCTGTTCATTATAATAATCTCCGCCTTAAAACTAGATATCTTTTTTCCAGAGATTATATGTAATAGTGAACAATCTTTAAATTAATATTGTCTTCACAATCATATCATTTATGTAACCGGGCTTATTTAAGGAATTGAAAACTAAGCCAATAAATTAAACACAAAATATTTAATCCCAAATATACCTGGCAAAGTGGCTTAATTTTCTGTTCCAGTTGTTCATTTTTGCGCTTAAAAAATAAAACTGCATTTTGAATAAGAACGATCGGTACCAAAATACAGGCAATAATGACGCTTAACCCAATAAATGCCGCATTAATAATCGCAGGATCTTGTGTTTGTGCCTGAATAACCAGCATGGCAATCGTTGGTGCCCCGCCCATTGCAAAGAGTAATGAATAAAACATCGTCGCTGATATATTTTTATGCATCATGCACAACCTTGTATTTCTTTTATGTTTGACATTCTAGCAAGTGCAAATGAATTAACCAGTATTCCCTGATGCAACTTTAGTCGGGCAAAAAACTTCGCATACTGAGTGTAAGTATATTTTCTAAATGAAATAGGCAAAAAAAAGCCCCACAATTGCGGGGCTTTTTATACATATTGATTCTTGGCCGATTAAGCTTCGAATGGGTGACGTAGAATCATGGTTTCTTCACGGTCAGGACCAGTAGAAATGATGTCGATTGGACATTCAATTAACTGCTCAATACGTTTGATGTAGTTGATCGCATTTTGTGGCAATTGATCTAAAGATTTTGCACCAAAAGTAGATTCAGACCAGCCTGGCATTGTTTCGTAAATTGGTTTTAAAGTTTCAAATGCAAGCGCATCAGAAGAACCTACACAACCAGAGTCTGCTGCTTCATAACCTACACAGATTTTCACTTCTTCCAAACCGTCAAGAACGTCAAGTTTAGTCAAGCAAATACCTGAAAGAGAGTTTACATCTACAGAACGACGTAAAATTTCAGCATCAAACCAACCGCAACGACGTTGACGACCAGTAGAGGCACCAAATTCTGCACCAATCGTACCCAAGTGTTTACCAATCGCATCACCAACATCGTTAGCAGCATCGTAAACAAGTTCAGTTGGGAATGGACCTGCACCTACACGTGTTGTATACGCTTTAGTGATACCCAATACATAGTCAAGGTGCAATGGACCAAGACCTGAACCTGAGCTTACGCCACCAGCAGTTGTGTTTGAAGAAGTTACATACGGATATGTACCATGGTCAACGTCAAGAAGTGAACCTTGCGCGCCTTCAAACATGATGTTGTCACCGTTTTTACGGTAATTATGAAGCTCAGAAGTAACGTCGACCACTAATGGAGCAACAACTTTACGCCATTCGTCGCAAAGTGCGATCACATCTTCAACTTTAACTGCTTCAACACCGAAGAATTGAGTCAACTGGAAGTTGTGGTATTCAAGCAACTCTTCAAGTTGAGCTTTAAGATGTTCACCACCACGAACCAAGTCAGCAACACGAATTGCACGGCGTGCAACTTTATCTTCGTACGCAGGACCAATACCACGACCTGTAGTACCAATTTTCGCATTACCACGTTTTTTCTCACGTGCTTGGTCAAGCGCGATGTGGTGTGGAAGAATTAATGGACAGTTTGGAGAAATACGTAAACGTTCACGTACTGGCACGCCTTCTTTTTCAAGAATGTCCATCTCTTTAATAAGCGCTTCAGGTGAAAGTACAACACCGTTACCAATTAAGCACAGTACGTTTTCACGTAAAATACCAGATGGAATGAGGTGTAATACAGTTTTCTTACCACCAACCACAAGAGTATGGCCTGCATTGTGTCCGCCTTGATAACGTACTACCGCTGCCGCTTGATCTGTGAGCAGGTCGACGATCTTACCTTTACCTTCGTCGCCCCATTGGGTACCCAGTACCACAACATTCTTGCCCATAATAGCCTCATTGCATCATGCTGTTAAAATAGAAAACAAAACTGAATGACATGAACATTCAGTTCTGCGATTAAATCGGTTCGACTGTCCACTCACCCGCTTTGTTCACCAATTGGTGAGTCGCAAACGGAATTGAGTTTAAATCATCATTACCTAATAACTGAATAACACTTAAGCCTTGTGCACGCGCAGCAGCGATTGCATCAAGTAATGCTTTATCGCTACCTTTCGGTGCAACAACTTTTTGAACCTGTTTAAACTGACCTGCACTGAGTGCATATAAGTCACAAGAGAAACCAGTTGCAGGACGTGCGCGTCCGAAGTGTTCACCAATACCGTCATAACGACCACCTTGAGCCAGTGGTGCTGCACGGTTTGGCGCATAGACGGCATACATTAAACCAGTGTGGTAGTGATATGAACGAAGTTCTACAACATCAATACCAATATGCAAGTCTGGCCAACGTGCCTGAATTTCAGATCGAGTGGTTTTTACTGCATCAAATGCCTGTTTAAATGCCGGGTCTGCAATAATTTCAGCACTCAGGTTGGCTTCTAAAGCATCTAAATCACTTGAATAACGACCTAGTGCATAAAAATCTGCACCAAATTTTAATTCTTGGGTAAATTCAGCCAGTTCAGGCAATGCTTTACGTTGATAAAGATCCGAAAGCTGGCTTTCTTCCGATTTGCTTAAACCGGCATGTTTAACCAGACTACGGAATAAACCGACATGACCTAAATCCAGATGGATGCCATCTACAAAGCTTGCTGTTTTTAACAAGCTGAGCATCACGTCAATCATTTCGACGTCAGCATCAATACTGTCTGAACCAAAAAGTTCCGCACCCAATTGTAAGGGTGCACGCGTGGTATTAAAACCTTGTGGTTTGGTGTGTAAAACCGTGCCAGCGTAGCAATAACGCGCTACGCCTTCGACTGGATGTACATGCGCATCGATACGGGCCACTTGCGGTGTCATATCGGCACGCACACCAAGCAAACGACCAGAGAGCTGGTCGATTACTTTAAAAGTGGCTAAGTCTAAATCTTGATTCGATTCTGAGAGAGAAGAAAGAGATTCGATGTATTCGATAAATGGCGTGTACACCAGCTGATAACCTCGAGATGCGAGGAAATCCAATGCTTCACGGCGCAAAGCTTCAATTACTTGCGCTTGTTCTGGTAATACATCAGCTACACCATCAGGTAATAACCATGTCTCTGAAATGGGCATGTTGTAAACCTAAATACTTGTCAGCGCGGAAGTAATCCGCATAAAAAAATCGGGAGCACACCCGATTTCTCCTAGTCTAGCACGATCACTTTAGCTGTGCACATGACTTTTTGCAGATTTGTTCGATTTTTACCAACTAATTTCTACCGTTTGAAAACTGAATCACCTGAATCATTCATGATTGATCAGCACCCATGCCTGTCCAACTGCTAAAATAAAAAATACTTGAATCAAGCCAAATAGCAAAAGGCAGTCCAGGCTATTTGTAGGGAGTAATAATTACCAAAAATTGCGATGAACCGGGCTGTTTACAGCAACGCGTCGAAAGTCGATCTTGGTATCATATTTTTTCAAAGATCACTCTGCAGCAGCTTTAAAAATGATTCTGGTATATAAAGCCGATATTGAAATTAAAGTGTGGGTTTGTCTGTTGAATGAACGGTTTTCACCAACAGTCCCACCAATTCGGCATTTTGCGATTCCACCAGATTCAGTTTAATCGTGGTTTTATCAATCACTTCTTGCTGAATATGCATTTTCTTCGCCAGGTCCTGCATAATTTCCAAGGTTTTCTTGAGATTCTCTTCCAGATGAATCACTTTTTTTTCCAATTGTTGATTCAATTGAATTTCACTGAGTGCAGCACCCTGATTGGTAAATTGTGCCCAAATCAAAAAGATCACTGCTATGGCTAAAAGGAAAATAAATCCCCATATAAATATCAACATAGGTGCGCTACTCATGTTATTGATTCATGACTGATCTTTGCCACAAATCGATGGAATTAAATTTTAAAAGCTTATAATTTTCATATAGTAATCGAAAAGTGATTATAAAATTAACCGTGCTTGGATTTATATTTATTATAAGCATTATTTTTGGTCGATCATCCACTACCATTTCCAACAAAAATGGAACTTCATAGCAGTCTATTCATCCTACTGAAGACAAGGCATTTACTCAAGATTTAATCGACCACTCGAACAAATTAACAATAATTGAGTTACATATCACACTCAATACCACCAAGCAGGGTGAAATTCGTATCATTGGCAGAAATAGCTTTATTTAAAAAATCATCCTGCAATCATCTTTTAAATAAAAGCCAGTATCCTTTTATGAGGTAAATGATTCACACAAATCCAGCAAGCGATTGGCATATCCCCATTCGTTGTCATACCAGGCAAAAACTTTAGCCTGATGTCCAACCACCATGGTTTGGCTCAAATCCACAATCAGTGAATAAGGTGAATGGTTAAAATCTGAGGAAACTAGCGGCTCATCAGTGACATCCATAATTTCCGCATAATCCTGACGTGCCGACTTGATCAAGACTTCATTAATTTTATGCGCAGTGACGTGCGATTGTGCAACAAAAGTAAGGTCAATGGCTGCCACATTAATGGTGGGTACCCGAATGGAATAACCATCTATGCGCTCTTCCATTTTCGGCATCACCCGTTTTAAAGCCCCCAGAGCCGAAGATGTGGTTGGAATAATGTTATGTCCCGAAGCACGGGCACGGCGTAGGTCACGGTGGGCATGATCCAGTACCGACTGATCTGCCGTCACTGCATGAATTTCCGTCATCAGTGCGGTATCAATACCAAAAGCATCATCAATAATTTTCACCAAAGGCACCAAGGCTTGCGTGGTGCAGGATACACTGGAAATGATCTGATCTGTGGCTTTGACTTCGTGATGGTTTACCCCATAGACAATGGCAGCATCAACCGTATCAAAAGGCGCTGCGCCAATAATCACCCGCTTCGCCCCTGCAGTCACATGTCCTGTTGCTGCTGCACGTGAACGGAATAACCCGGTACATTCCAGCACCACATCAATATTTAAATCATTCCAGGGCAAGTGTTCAGGTTGTTGCTGAGAAAAGACCTGTACTTTTAATTGCACCAGACCTGCGGAAATATGCAAAAAAATCTGTTCATCTTGTAAAAGTACGTCAACCTTGCCTTTAAAACGGCCATGAGTGGTGTCGTATTTAAATAAATGCACCAGTGTTTCTACATCTGCAATATCGTTAATCGCCACGATATCAAAATGAAAATCTTTAGGATTTTCAAACCAAGCACGTAATACATTGCGACCAATTCGCCCGAAACCATTAATGGCTACTCGTTGCATCAGATATCCTTAACTCTTGGGTAGATGTAAACACGACACTATGTTAATAGATTTTAACCAGATACTGATACCATTTCTGCAGCTCTATGCATTAAATATCCTGCAACAGTGGTTTTGGCTCGTATCATTCGAGCTGATTTCGCCTCAAATTTTATTCAGACCAGACTGCATAAAATATTCACTTCACTTTTCATTTATTTTACCTGTCATGCCTGTATCAGAATTCCGCTTATAAATTAAGTGCAAGAACCCCAGACACAGCTTATACAGAATTGTGATTAATTCGTTTTAAAGTGATTGGTGCATGCGGCTTTTTCCGTTATACTTTAGCGTTTTAAAATTTTAAGCCAGTATCTCAAGCCAGCTTTATAAAAGTAAGACTTGCTTGACATGCTATTAGCCAAATACAAGATTTATGGAGTGACTTGGTTGTGAGTACTCGTTTTATGACATCAGCTGAAATTCGCGAAGCTTTTTTAAGCTATTTTGAATCGCAAGGGCATACACGTGTCGCGTCGAGTTCTCTGGTTCCTGCCAACGACCCAACATTATTGTTCACTAACGCTGGTATGAACCAGTTTAAAGACTGCTTCCTGGGTCTTGAAAAACGTGACTATGTTCGCGCAACATCTTCACAAAAATGTGTACGTGCCGGTGGTAAACACAACGACTTAGACAACGTTGGCTACACTGCACGTCACCACACCTTCTTTGAAATGCTAGGTAACTTCTCTTTTGGTGATTACTTTAAACGTGATGCGATCAAATTTGCCTGGGATTTCTTGACCAACGAAAAATGGCTTGGTCTTCCTAAAGATAAGCTGTATGCCACTGTTTACCATACCGATGACGAAGCATTTGATATCTGGAACAAAGAAATTGGTCTAGATGCTTCTCGCATTATCCGTATTGGCGACAACAAAGGTGGTCAATACGCATCCGACAACTTCTGGGCTATGGGCGATACCGGTCCTTGTGGTCCTTGTTCTGAAATCTTCTTTGACCATGGCGATCACATCTGGGGCGGCTTACCAGGCACGCCTGAAGAAGATGGCGACCGTTTCATTGAAATCTGGAACAATGTATTCATGCAGTTCAACCGTACTGCGGATGGTGTACTGCACCCGCTTCCAGCGCCGTCTGTAGATACAGGTATGGGCTTGGAACGTATTTCTGCAGTTTTACAGCATGTCAATTCAAACTACGAAATCGACCTGTTCCAGCACTTGTTAAAAGCTGCGGCTGAAATCATTGGTTTAGATACTTCTGAACTTGAAGCAAAAGCTCAAGCAGAAAGTAAACTCGTTGACTACCCTGCTTCCCTTAAAGTTGTTGCTGACCATGCACGTTCATGCTGCTTCCTGATTGCTGATGGTGTGAACCCTTCTAACGAAGGCCGTGGTTATGTACTTCGTCGTATCATCCGTCGTGCAGTGCGTCACGGTAACAAATTGGGTGCAACCGGTTCATTCTTCCACAAAATGTTGAAGCCTTTGATTGAAGTGATGGGTGCTGCATATCCTGAACTTGCAGCCAACCAAGCACGTATTGAAGCTCAATTACTAAAAGAAGAAGAACAATTTGCAAAAACTTTAGAGCAAGGTTTGAAATTGCTTGAAGGTGAATTGGCTCAACTTAAAGGTTCTGTGATTCCAGGTTCGACAGTATTCAAACTATATGATACTTATGGCTTCCCGACTGATTTAACAGCTGATATCGCACGCGAACGCGACTTAAGCATTGACGAAGCTGGCTTTGAAGTTGAAATGGCAGCTCAACGTCAACGTGCGCGTGACGCAGGTAAATTCGCCATCGACTACAACAGCATTGTAAAAGTCGAAGGTGAAACCCAGTTTGAAGGCTACGAGGCAACTCAAGCTCAAGGTCAAATTGTTGCGATCTATAAAGATGGCGAACAGGTTGATGAAGTTCATGAAGGCGATGAAGCTTTAATCGTATTGAACCAAACACCTTTCTATGCGGAAAGCGGTGGTCAAATCGGTGATACAGGTATCTTCAAAAATGATACAGGTATCTTCGAAGTTCAAGATACCAAAAAATCTGGTGGTGCATTCGTTCACCAAGGGATCGTGACCATGGGTAGCTTAAAAGCAACTCAATCTGTTGAAGCGATTGTTAAAGCAGACATCCGTGAAGCGACTTCACGCAACCACTCAGCAACTCACTTGTTACATGCTGCCCTTCGTCAAGTATTAGGTTCACATGTACAACAAAAAGGTTCATTGGTTGCAAGTGATCTGTTACGTTTTGACTTTGCTAACGATCAACCGGTGTCATTTGAACAATTGCAGGAAGTTGAACGCATTGTAAACCGCGAAATCATTGCCAATACTGCCGTTTCTACTGAACTTTTAGACATTGAATCTGCCAAAGAAAAAGGTGCGATGATGTTGTTCGGTGAAAAATACGGTGATGAAGTTCGTGTACTTTCAATGGGTTCAATCATTGAAGAGAAAAACTTCTCGATCGAACTGTGTGGTGGTATTCACGTAAAACGCACTGGTGATATCGGTCTGTTCAAAATCACTTCAGAAGGTGGTGTAGCAGCAGGTGTACGCCGTATCGAAGCAGTCACAGGTACTAAAGCGATTGAAGCTGCACAAAAAGCAGATCGTGACATTCATGCAATCAATGATGTTTTAAAAGCGCAAAAAGACCAGACTTTAGAAAAAGTGGAAGCATTAGCGAATACTGCATCGAGTTTGCAAAAACAAATTGAGCAGTTGAACCAGAAATTAGCAAACTTCCAGGCAGCTGAACTTTTAAGCCAAGTTCAAACTGTGGCTGGTCGTCAAACACTGATTACCACTGTACAAAACATGGATGCGAAATCACTTCGTAACCTGCACGACGGTGTAAAATCTAAACTAGACAATGCAGTGATTGTGCTTGCAGCTGTAGAGGATGACAAAGTCAGCCTTCTTGCTTCAGTAGCAAAAGACTTCACGAACACTATTAAAGCGGGCGACATCATCAAACACTTGGCAACTGAGCTCGGTGGTAAAGGTGGTGGTAAACCTGACTTGGCACAAGGTGGCGCGCCACTTAACGAGAAGTTTGCTCCAGTGATGGCAGATTTGACTGCTTGGCTTGAAGCAAAATAAAACTTCACCTTTTGTGTAACTGATCCTGAAAAGGTAATTCAGGATCATGGCTTTTATGGAACAACTATGGCATTAATCGTTCAAAAATATGGCGGTACCTCAATGGGTACTCCCGAGCGCATTTTAAATGTTGCTCGTCGTGTAAAGCGCTGGCATGACCACGGCCACAAGGTAGTGGTTGTTGTATCAGCAATGAGTGGCGAAACCAATCGTCTGCTTGCTTTAGCGAAGGCCATTACCGAAACCCCTGATCCACGTGAGCTTGACCAAATGGTCTCTACAGGTGAACAGGTTACGATTTCTATGTTAGCGATGGCGCTTAACTCAATTGGAGTAGAAGCGAAATCACTGACTGGTCGCCAGGTTGGCATTAAAACCGACAGCGCATTTAACAAAGCCCGCATTGAATCTATTGATACTGACGTATTAACTGAAAACCTGGATGCAGGCCGCGTACTTGTCGTTGCCGGTTTCCAGGGCTTTGATGAATCTGGCAATACAACGACTTTAGGTCGTGGTGGTTCAGATACATCTGGTGTGGCACTTGCAGCTGCATTAAAAGCAGATGAATGCCAAATTTATACAGACGTAGATGGTGTTTATACTACTGACCCACGCGTTGCACCAAAAGCGAAAAAAGTTGATCGTATTTCTTTTGAAGAAATGCTGGAAATGGCATCACTTGGTTCGAAAGTCCTGCAAATCCGTTCAGTTGAATTTGCCGGTAAATACCAGGTGCCTTTACGCGTATTATCAAGTTTTGATAATGACGATGATGGCGCATTTGACGAAGACTTCAAAAACAACGTCGGCACTCTTATTACTACTGAATTGGAAGACAACATGGAACAGCCAATTATCTCTGGTATCGCGTTTAACCGTGACGAAGCAAAATTGACTATCTTGGGCGTGCCTGACCTACCTGGTATTGCATCCAAAATCCTGGCGCCAATCGGTGCAGCGAATATCGAAGTCGACATGATTATTCAGAATGTCGAAGAAGATGGTACAACCGACTTCACTTTCACAGTCAACCGTGGTGAGTTTGCCAAAGCAAAAGCAATTCTGGAGCAAACTGCGAAAGAAATTGGTGCACGTGAAGTTGCGACTCGTTCAGACATCGTGAAAGTATCGATCGTGGGTGTAGGTATGCGTTCACATGCTGGCGTGGCAAGCAAAATGTTTACTGCTCTAGCTGAAGAAGGCATCAATATTCTAATGATCTCGACCTCAGAAATTAAAATTTCAGTGATCATTGAAGAAAATTATTTAGAGCTTGCTGTGCGTACTCTTCACACTGCTTTCGGTTTAGACCGTGAATCTGGCGAATCAAGCGCACGTGCTTAATTTGTAGTAGCAAATTCCTGACCATTGTTGGACAAAATTTGCGAAATACTACAAAAAGAACAGAGCCACTATAGTTTTTTTTATAGTGGCTCTGTTATATTTGGAACCGAGGATTTTAAAATATTAACGAATTGTATCGGTCAAACTTTTGATACATCCATTTTGTTAATATTTTGTTTGATATTTAAGGTTGTGTTTTTTAAATTTAAAATCAATTGCACGTTTAGCGTTTTGCAAGGAGATAAACATGCTGATTCTGACCCGACGTGTCGGTGAAACATTAATGATTGGGGACCAAGTCAGTGTAACTGTACTTGGCGTAAAAGGTAATCAGGTTCGTATTGGCGTAAATGCTCCAAAAGAAGTATCTGTTCATCGTGAAGAAATTTACCAACGAATTCAACATGAACGCGCTATGCATGAACATCTGCAACACCTGGATCAGGATTATCAGCCTTCTTTTGAAGAAGATAATTTTCCACAAAATACCCAGAATGACTTTAATCGCTAAAGGTTAAATGTTGTTCTTATAAAGCGGCTATATAGCCGCTTTAAATTTATCTGCCGCTTATTTATGTTCCAGCAAGGCTAAAGCTTTTTTAACCGGTGCATAACTACGACGATGCTGATCAATCACACCATGCTCAGCAATGGCTTCAAAATGCGCTTTGGTTGGATAACCCTTATGTTTGGCAAAGCCAAAATGCGGATATTGCTGATCTAGTACAACCATCTCACGGTCACGGGTCACTTTTGCCAAAATACTGGCTGCTGAAATTTCTGCATGTAGCGCATCCCCACCCACCACTGCATCACAGCTCATACTCAAGCCTTGTGGAACTTTATTGCCATCGACCAGTACATGTTCTGGCTGAAGCTGCAAAGCTTCTACAGCGCGCCGCATGGCCAGTAAAGAGGCCTGTAGAATATTGATCTCATCAATTTCTTCGTGGCTTGCTTCAGCAATCGCCCAAGCCAAGGCTTTCTCTTGTATTTCTATGAATAATTTTTCACGTTTCTTTTCAGTGAGTTTTTTAGAATCATTCAAACCTTCGATCGGATTATTGGGATCCAAAATAACCGCAGCCGCTACCACCGAACCCACCAAGGGACCACGCCCCGCTTCATCTACACCCGCAATTTTCATCAATGCTTTACCTACAAAAAAAAAGAGGCTGAATTACATCAGCCTCTTTAATTTTAACATGAATTTAATCGGTATTAGTTCACAGCTTCAGCAACACAGGCATTAATCGTTTTAGTGACCGCATTTGAAACAATGGTATTACGCGCAGCCGGATCAATTGCAGCTGTAGCCAGATCTACTGCTGTTACGCTTTGCGGTGCTTTTTCACTTACACAACCACAAATTTCGGTCTGAATGTTTTGCTTCTGAGTTGCAGTCATTAATTTTGTTGCAGTTTGCCATGCTGGGATGGTATTCAATTCAGTTGTACATTTTGCATTGATTGCAATTTTAATGGCAGCAGTACCCAGTTGCTGAGTTGCCGATTGAGTGCCTGTTGCACCAGTTGTACCTGTAGTTGTGCCAGTTGATACACATGCAGTAAGCGCTAAAGTTAAAGGTGCAAGCACAGCAATTAATTTTTTCACAGTATTATCCTGAGTTATAAAATCTGTTGGCCATATTTTGCCGAAACTTTCCCAAGGAAGAAATCTATATTTCAATTGAATTTTCCACACTCGGATGATCTGATTAAAAAACCTACATGCACGCAGTGTTTCAAGAACTACACGCTTCGTTCTATATTCATCATTTTTAAATATGTGCTTTTTAATTAGCATATGCAGACTTTTAGAATGATATATGGGTACATGGGTATAACATGAAAAATACTTCACAATACTATACGCGTACGGCACAATGGCTGCATTGGATCATGGCGATTATCTTTATTGCGGCATGGCTGATTGGTTTTTATAGCGGTAATTTTTTAAGTTATGAAATCGATGGCAGCTTTAAAGGCGATGTCATCACCCTGCATAAAAATATCGCCACCATCATTATCTTTCTGGTCCTGATTCGTATATTTTGGCGCTATACCCACCCTGTTCCAGGACTACCCGACAGCATGTCACCTTTGATGAAAGTCTTGGCACATCTGGGACATTTAGCTTTATATCTCATGTTACTAGCTTTACCGATTACCGGCTGTCTATTTAGCTGGAGTGCCGGACATCCAGCACCCGTTTTGTATTTATTCGAAATTCCACGTTTGGTCCAGGATAATCCCGACCTTTTAGCCATCGTAAAACCTGTACACATTTATTTGTCCTGGTTTGCGGGCTTACTTGTCATCGGTCATATCGCCGCAGCACTCAAGCATCATTTTATTGATAAAGATAACGTCTTGCGCAGCATGACCCGACAAGCAAAATAATCAATTTTGTCTCTATAAAAAAGCCGCATTGATGTATTACTGATGCGGCTTTTTTATAGTTCAATTTATAACTCTAAGTTATTTCAAAGCGTCTTGGGCACAACCTTTTACACTATTCATCACCGCCTGTTTAATCAGGCTATCTTTTGCAGATTCACTCATCGATGCCATAGCTAGCTCTTTGGCCGAGATATCCTGCAATGCATGCTCACCTACGCAACCACAGATTTGTTTTTGTACTGTTGTTTGCTGTTCTGAACTCATAAAAAAAGCTGCTGATTGCCAGACCTTTGAATCATTTAATTCACTTTTACAGCCTTGCTCAATCACTGGTTTCAACATTTTCTGGGTTAAAGTCGAATTTTTATCTGTTGCAAAAACCGATACAGAACCAGCTACCACACAGATCACAACCAACCAGCAAAAAAACTTTTTCACATTAGAACCCAATATTTAACACCTAATTATTCAGCGGAACCATAAATGAATCCGCTGAATCAAAAACATATGTCAAGATGGCCAATTACGCTAAAGTGTCAATCTCATTTGCCCATTTTTGTTTTTCAGCAGCAGAAATAAAAGATGCTTCAAACGAATTTTTAGCCAGTTGTTTCAATTCTTCATTGGAAAGATCGAGCGCTTTTGTAATTGCAATGAAATTATCATTCATATAACCACCAAAATAAGATGGATCGTCTGAATTGACCGTCACATGTACGCCCTGTTGCAATAAACGGCGGATATTATGCTGTGCCATGTCATCTACAACACAGAGTTTTAAATTACTTAAAGGACATACTGTAAGTGGCATTTTCTCTGCAATCAAACGCTGCATAAGCTTCGGATCTTCTTCAGAACGTACCCCGTGATCAATACGGTTTACTTTAAGTAAATCCAGTGCTTCCCAGACATACTCAGCCGGACCTTCTTCGCCTGCATGTGCCACCACCAAGAAACCTGCTTCACGCGCCTTGGCAAATACACGTTCGAATTTTGACGGAGGATGTCCTACTTCACTTGAATCCAGCCCCACAGCAATGATTTGATCTTTAAATGGCATAGCCTGTTCTAAAGTTTCAAATGCCGCTTCTTCACTCAAATGACGCAAGAAACACATAATTAAATGTGAGCTGATGCCGAATTTTGCTTTGGCATCATCACAGGCGCGTTTCAAACCATTAATCACTGTTTCAAAAGCAATACCACGATCGGTATGGGTTTGCGGATCGAAGAACATTTCAGTATGCACAACTTTATCTGCAGCGCATTTTTCAAAATATGCCCAAGCCAGATCATAGAAATCCTGTTCATAAACTAAAACATTCGCGCCCGCATAATAAATATCTAAAAAAGACTGTAAATTATGAAAGTTATAAGCCTGTTTCACTTCCTCAACAGATTTATACGGAATATCAATATGATTGCGTTGAGCAATCGCGAACATAAGCTCAGGCTCAAAAGTCCCTTCAATATGGACATGTAACTCTGCCTTTGGCATGGCTTGAATAAGCTCTAGTTGATTCATATCTTATCCTTATAAAACCTTTCTCTAAAAATAAAAAAGGGTGCAAACTGAGTTTACACCCTATTCTGAATGTGGTGAATTAGCCGCCAAATACAGCAAACTTCAATGCCCAAAGAGCCGCAACAATCCATACCATATAAGGTACAGTTTTCGCTTGCCCAGTCAGCAGTTTGATTAATGCGTAGCTAATAAAGCCCATCGCAATACCGTCGGCAATTGAATAGGTAAATGGCATGCATACGATGGTTAAAAATGCAGGAACAGCTTCAGTGATATCATCCCATTCAATGTTGACGATCCCTTGAATCATTAACACACCAACGAATAACAATGCTGGCGCTGTCGCAAAACCTGGAACCGATTGCGCCAAAGGTGCCAGAAATAAGCATAGTACAAACAATACAGCAACAACCACAGCGGTCAAACCTGTACGACCACCTGCAGCAACACCCGCAGACGATTCAATATAAGGTGTTGTTGAGGAAGTACCTAATGCCGCACCCGCCACAATTGCAGTCGAGTCAGCAAAGAGTGCTTTTTTCAAACGTGGTAATTTGCCATCTTTTAACAGGCCGGCACGATGTGAAACACCCACCAAGGTACCAGTCGAGTCAAATAAATCCACCAAGAAAAATACAAAGATCACACCAATCAGACTGGCTGTGAACAAGCCTTCAAAGTCCATTTGCAGGAAAGTTGGAGCAATAGAAGGAATCGCACCTACCACACCTTTAAACTCGTTCAAGCCCATTGCTGTCGCAATAGCAGTAACCACCAGAATACTGATAATGATGGCACCGCGAACTTTAAAATGATGCATCACCACAATCATCAGGAAGCCAATCAAAGTCAGCAATACTGTCGGTTGTTTCAAGTCACCCAAGCCGACAAGCGTTGCCGGATTATCGACAATAATGCCTGAATTCTTTAATGCAATCAGTGCAAGGAATAAACCAATTCCCCCGCCAATCGCAAATTTCAGCGACATTGGAATGGCATTGACAATCGCCTCACGAATTTTAAACATACTGATGGCAATAAACACCAGCCCCGAGACAAACACGGCAGCCAGTGCAGTTTGCCAAGGCACACCCATGCCCATACACACTGAATAGGTAAAATAGGCATTCAGGCCCATACCCGGTGCGAGTGCGATCGGATAATTTGCAACAAGCCCCATCACCAAACAGCCAATTGCGGCTGCAAGACAGGTTGCAACAAAAACAGCCCCATGATCCATCCCGGTTTCGGATAAAATCATTGGATTGACAATAATGATGTAACACATGGTTAAGAAAGTGGTTACACCTGCAAGAACTTCTGTACGAAAACTGGTTTTGTTTTCGCTGAGCTTAAATAAGCGTTCCAGCATATTCTCTGAAGATGGATTAGGAGTCGTCATGACTTTACCCCTGTAAGTAAACTTTATGCCGTCAGCACGCTATAAAATTAATGATCCGTTTATCAAATCACCATTAAGTTTATAGATGTCCAAGCAATGGATATGCCAATATTTCCGTTTAAAAACAAGTATTTTGCACATATTTTCATTCGGTCAAAAATAACCAGACAACAAAAATCGTAAACAAAAAAGCCGCATAACTTTTATGCAGCCTACTTAGATAAAACAAATCAAATACTTACAATATAAATATAATGATTTAATTAAAATCATGGCAAATTATAACACAATGCTTTTTTATTGTTTCTAAAATTTATTTTTAGTTAAATTCCAATAATTTAAAAGTATCTTTCAAACATATAGTAAAAATCCAAGCACTAAAACTGGCGGGATTTCACCTGTAAAGGACTGGCAGAATGTGTATCCGTAGTTTCAATCGGGCCTAAAACCGTATTATTCGGATTACCCTCTACAACCTTCAATGACTGGTGAGCATCCTGAATCAATTGATCTACTTCCTGCCTTTTTTTCATCTGATTGTCCTGGTAAACTGCATAACCCAGTACCACCACTGCAAAAATAAACATTGGAACCAATAATCTTTTCATAATAAAATTTTATTATTTAAAAAACTTTGACTTATAGTAACAAAAAAGAAAACTCTCTCTATTGACAAAAACTTATCATTTTATTGATTTTTTTCAGTGTATAAAAATCCCGAAATGCATCGGGATTGGTATCATATTCATCTCTCATTTAGGCGGCTTGCTGTTCATCACGCTTAAACACCAGCTCTCCTCTAAGCGAACTTTCAGCATCAAAATAATAGCCCTCAACATTAAATGATTTTAAATCTTCAGCTTTATTTAGCTGATTTTCAACGATATATCGTGCCATTAAGCCCCGTGCTTTTTTTGCATAAAAGCTAATCACTTTATATTTGCCGTTTTTCTGATCTAAAAATACCGGCTTAATGATCTCGGCTTTAATCTTGCTTGGCTTGACCGACTTGTAATATTCATCCGATGCAAGATTTACCAATAACTCCGAATTTGCCTGCTCTAAATCAGCATTGATTAAATGGGTAATATTTTCCCCCCAAAACTCATACAGATTATGACCACGTGGATTTTTTAGTTTGGTTCCCATTTCCAGGCGATAGGGCATCATCAAATCCAGAGGACGCAACAAACCATAAAGTCCAGACAACATACGCAAATGCTGCTGTGCATATGTAATGTGCAGATCATTCAGCGCATAAGCATCCAGACCGGTATACACATCCCCTTTAAAGGCAAATAAAGCCTGACGTGCATTAGAAAAATTGAACTCTGCTTGCCAGTCATTAAAACGTTCTACATTTAACTTGGCAATTTTTTCACTCACGCTCATTAAATTGGCGATATCTGCAGCAGACAGTTTACGACTTACGTCTATAAGTTCTTGTGAATGTTCTAGCAATCTTGGTAATGTATATACATCGGTTGGAAGTGCAGATTCGTAATCTAAAGTCTTAGCAGGAGAAATTAAGGCGAGCATGGATAACCTGATCAAAAAACAATTAAACAAACTATAACAGTAGACTTATTTTATTTCCAATTTGTGTTTTTACTGAACATTATCGGTAAAATATCCGATTCTCCTGTTATTAGTCGGTTGTGACATGTCCGAGCAAATTTTCATTCAAGGTCCTGCGGGCCAACTGGAAATTTTTGTTGATTATCCCCAGAGTGAAGTGAAAGGATTCGCGGTTGTTACTCACCCTCACCCCCTCCAAGGTGGCACGCCACAGCATAAAGTCCCTGCACTTTTAGCACAAATGTTTTTAGAACGCGGTTATGTCGTTTATCGTCCCAGTTTCCGTGGTTCTGGGCAAAGTGCTGGAGTACATGACGAAGGCAACGGTGAAACCAAAGATACTATGCACGTGATTGAATATGCACGTAGCCAACATGCAAACCTGCCATTTTATGCAGGTGGCTTTAGTTTTGGCGCGAATGTAATGACAAAATGCTATGCTTTGCTTCCTGTTGAACAACAACCTGTTCAGACCATTTTATGTGGTTTACCGACCACAACAGTTGCAGGTGTTCGTCACTATGTAACCCCACATATTAAGGGTGATATTTTATTTATTCATGGTGAAGCAGATGATGTAACCCTGTTATCTGATCTCATTCAGTGGGCTAAACCACAACGCCATTTAATTACTGTTTTACCAGGCGCAAATCACTTCTTTACCGGCTATTTGAAACAATTGCGTGTGGCTATTTCTCGTTTTCTAGTCAACACCTGAGTCAAAAGATATCCTCTCTGGAGGATGCTTTTTATCTGCTAATCTCAGACAACATCAAAATGAAAAAGGAGGCTAATTACCTCCTTTTTCAAATATTAATTAGTCAGAAAATATATAGCAATTTATTATTTCCACTCAAACTCACTAAAAGATTCATCTTCTTTCAAGGTATTTTCAACTGCCTGAGCCAATTGATTCAATAAACTCTGCTCTGTAATTCGATCTAGCCAATCCTGCTCTTCATCCGGGTACGAAGTAATTTCACAAACCAAGTGCCCTTCTGCATCATGACTCTGGCAAGTAACGGATAAAGGCAAAGATTGATTGTCTACACTTACCGCAACCTGATCACCACTTTGTGACAAGGTCTGAAAACCGTATTGACCCAACTCTTTAGATAAAAGATCTGCAACATATTCCTGAGTTACATGGCAATCATTGGATTGCTGCGACACATGATTATGCTTTTCACAGTTTGCTGTAAATTGTAATTTTCTCATCTCTACATCCAAAGGTATTTTTCTTGTATGATTTTAGAATAAGCAATAAAAGCAAAACAGCCAAGCAAAAGCTTGGCTGTTGTTTAACAAATATACAAAATTAGACTAATTACTCACTCACTTGAATGGTTAAACCTGCTTGATTTGCGAGTTCCGTGAAGGTCGGGAAACTGGTTGCTACGGTTTCAGTACCCACAATTTTAATTTCACCCGAAGTACGCAAACCTGCCATCGAGAAACTCATGGCAATACGATGGTCGTGATGCGATTCAATTTCACCACCGGTGAAGATTGCAGACCAGTCGCCTGACTTACCCTTACCTTCAATAATGATGCCATCATCGGTTGGCGTGCAGTCAATGCCCATGGTTTTTAAACCATCTGCCATCACCTGAATACGGTCTGACTCTTTGACGCGAAGTTCCGCAGCACCAGTCAAAATAGTTTGACCTTCGGCACAAGCCGCAGCGATAAATAAAGCCGGGAATTCATCAATCGCCAATGGCACCTGATCTTCCGGCATATGAATACCTTTTAAAGTACGTGTGCCGCGAATACGAATATCTGCAATCGGTTCACCACCGGCAATGCGTTCATTTTCTACAGTTAAGTCAGCACCCATCTGTTTCAGGATTTCAATCACACCGGTACGTGTCGGGTTAATCCCCACTGCTTCCAAAGTTACATCGGAACCTTCAGTAATGGCAGCACCGACCATAAAGAACGCCGCAGATGAAATATCGGATGGTACCTGAATGTCAGTGCCGACCAGCTTGCCGCCACCTTGCAGTGAAATGCGGTTGCCTTCTGTTTTTACCTCGTAACCGAATGCACGCAGCATACGTTCAGAGTGATCACGGGTTGGTTCTGGTTCAGTGACTACAGTTTCACCTTCCGCCCATAGACCTGCCAGCAAAATCCCTGATTTCACCTGAGCTGATGCCATCGGCAAATCATAGTGAATGCCTTTAAGATTTTGGCTGCCAGTGATTGAAATTGGCGGTGTACCACGTTCACCGGTGGTTTGAATCTGCGCACCCATTTCACGTAAAGGCTTCGCAATACGTTCCATAGGACGTTTAGACAATGATGCATCACCGGTCATGACTGAATCAAACTTCTGTGCAGACAACATGCCTGAAAGCAGACGCATAGAAGTCCCCGAGTTGCCCATGTATAAGGCACTTGCAGGTGCTTTTAAACCATTCATACCTACGCCATGAATGGTTACTTCACCATTTTTAGGCCCTTCAATGCTCACACCCATATCACGGAATGCCTGAAGCGTCGCTAAAGCATCTTCACCTTCCAAGAAACCTGTAACATGCGTGGTGCCTTCAGCAATCGCACCAAACATGATGGAACGGTGTGACACAGATTTGTCACCTGGCACGGTAAATTTACCTTTAAATGTCTTATCACCCGGCAAAATGGTAAATTGTTGTGTCACTTTATCGTTCTCCATCAAAGGTTTTTTAGCGAGCATATGATTGAAGTGTTGTCGTGCCGCTTGTGCATGCTCCAACAGTCCGATCAATGCCTTGGAATTTTCATCTTCAATCAGTTTTCGAATTTGAGCCAGTTGCTGCTCAAAACCGTCCACAGCATTCAAAATGGCTTTTTTATTGGCAAAAAAGATATCATGCCACATTTGCGGATCACTTGCCGCAATTCTGGAGAAATCACGAAAGCCCCCTGCAGCATAACGAAAAATGTCCAGGTTATCTTCACGATTCGCCAGTTGTTCCACCAGGTTAAAGGCCATCAAATGTGGAAGATGGCTGGTATGGGCCAGCACTTCATCATGCTTTTCCACATCCATGCAAATCACTTCCGCTTTTGCGGCTTGCCACAATTGAACCAGTTTATCCACGGCCCAGTCGCCACTGCTTGGAAGCGGTGTCAAAATCACTTTATGGTTGGCAAATAAATCAACCTTACCTGCGTGTACGCCAGTATGTTCTGCACCTGCAATCGGATGACCCGGTACAAAACCTGCCGGCAGGTTTTCACCATATACCGCTTTTGCAGCATCGACCACATTACCCTTGGTACTACCCACATCGGTAATAATGGTTTTTTCTGACAGATAAGGCTTGATGGTTTGCAGCACTTTTTGCGTTGCGCGTACAGGCAAAGCCAAAACCACCAGATCGGCACCTTGCACGGCATCGACAGGATTACTATAGCCTTCCTGAATCAGGCCAAGTGCTTTTGCATCATCCAGTGTTTTTTGTGAACGTGTAGAAGCAACAATTTGCTTTGCCAATTTTTCAGCAATAATCACACGAGCCAGACTTGAGCCAATCAGCCCAAGTCCAATAAAGGCAACTTTTTCAAACAGTGGCTGAGACATGGCTTAAGCTTTTTCCTCTACACCATTTGTTTCCAAATCCAGTACTTTGGCAAGTGCTGTCAGGAACTTGGCATTTTCAGCTTCAGTACCAATGGATACACGAAGATGATTTGCAATACCGACAGGACGCACAATGACACCTTCTTTCAATAATGCATTAAACGTTTGCGCAGGATCAGCCTGTACATCGACCAAAATAAAGTTGGCACGTGAAGGTACATAATCCAGACCAAGAGCCGCAAAACCTTGTTCAAGCTGCTTCATGCCCGCTTTATTGACAATACGCGATTGTTCAATAAAGTCTTCATCTTTCAATGCCGCGACAGCAGCCACCATCGCCAGATGATTGACGTTAAATGGCTGACGAATACGGTTCAGGTAATCAGTCACTTCAACTGATGCCAATGCAAAACCAACACGTAATGCTGCCAAACCATAACATTTAGACAAGGTACGGCTAACAATAATGTTTGGATATTGCTCAAGGAATTTCAAGCTGTTGAAGTTTTCCGGGAAATATTCCACATAAGCTTCATCCAGCACCACAATCACATTGGCCGGAACTTTTTGCATGAAAGCTTCAAATTCAGCTTCTTCAAACCAGGTTCCAGTCGGGTTATTTGGATTGGCAATAAAGACCAGTTTAGTATTGTCTTTAATCGCAGCCGCCATGGCATCCAGATCATGAGCAAAACCTTTGGCCGGCACTTCAATCGCTTCTGCATTAATCGCTTGAGTCACCAAAGCATATACGGCAAAAGCATGCTGGCTATAAATTACCGAGTCTTTCTCTGAAACGAATGCGCGGGCAAACATTTCCAGCAAGTCGTTTGACCCATTACCTAAAGTAATACGGTCAGCAGTTACACCAAATTGTGCCTGAATCTGGTCTTTCAAGATAAAACCACCACCATCCGGATAGCGACCAATTTCTGCCAGTTCAGCTGCAACAGCCTGTTTGACTTTGTCAGAACACCCCAACGGATTTTCGTTCGAGGCTAATTTGACGATATCAGTAATCCCTAACTCACGCTCAAGTTCACTAATAGGTTTACCTGGTTGATAAGGCTTTAACTTTGAGATGCCTTCATTGGCAGGGACAAACGACATGTTACTCTTCCAGCTATTTCAAGTGATAAAAGGGATCAGCTTAAAATTAAGCCGATCACCAGAGTGATTTATAAAACTGCAATCGGATATGAACCCAATACTCGAACTTCTTTGACTAAAGGACGAATTTCTTCAATCGCTGCTTTGACATTGTCCTGATCGACATGGCCTTCCAGGTCAATAAAGAACACATAGGCCCATTTTTCTGGCAATGCAGGACGAGTTTCAATACTGGTTAGACTAATGTTGTGTTTGGCAAAGGGTGCTAAAATTTCAAGCAAAGCACCGGCACGGTCATGTGCAGAAATTAATAATGAAGTTTTGTCATTACCACTAGGCGGCACTTTTTCACGGCCAATCACCAAGAAACGGGTGGTATTTTCCGGGTTATCTTCAATATTGCTGTGCAAGATTTCTAGGTCATAAATATTGGCAGCTACTTCTGACGCAATGGCAGCGGAATGCCATTCATTGCGAATACGGCGTGCAGCTTCGGCATTAGAACTTAGGGCTACACGTTCCACGCCTGGATAATGAGCATCTAACCATTTACGACATTGTGCCAAGGTCTGCTGATGGGCATAAATCTGTTTGATGCTGTCTTTACGGGTATTCGATGACACCAGGAACTGGTGATGAATACGCAATTCAACTTCACCAATCACGTTTAAGTGCGAAGATTTAAAACAGTCCAAAGTATGGTTCACCACACCTTCAGATGAGTTTTCTACTGGCACCAGACCATAATGCGCACTACCCGCTTCTACTTCACGGAACACTTCATCAATGGTAGGCAGTGGACGGACAATGGCATCCTGACCAAAATGTTTTAGTACTGCCGAATGGGTATAAGTACCCACAGGCCCCAAAAACGCAATACTTTGTGGTGCTTCCAGTGCTAGACACGCAGACATGATTTCACGGAATAAACGCGCCATAGTGACGTCAGACAACGGGCCTTCATTACGTTCCATAACATTACGTAAAACTTGTGCTTCACGTTCAGGACGGTAAAACAATGGATTCTCTTCAGCAGCAAATTTTGCTTTTGCGACAGCTTCAGCCAGTTTTGCTCTTTTATTAATAAGCTGTTGAATCTGTTGGTCTACAGAATCAATATCCTGACGGATTTGAGCCAGATCAAGAGAAGTCGATGTGTTTTGATCGTCGTTGATCATTGTTATGTTGCCCTTCAAAAACGTTATGCAAACAGTATAACAATAGTTAGCTTTCAAATGTTGCGCAATAAGACTTTGATTGATTCAGCCTTAAAAACATACAGTTGATTTAATCAGCAATTTTATTGCTTATGTTTTTGCAATAATTTTTTAAAATTGATGATCTTTTGCCAATTTCATAACAATCGGGCAAGCACTGTACATTTTTAAATCGAGAGCCATGATGTCAATTTTATGTCATTCCGTTAAATAAATTTATCGGTATTTGCAAATAAGATCATATTTTAAAGCTCTTAATCATAAGACTTTTTTCTTTCATTTTTTTCGATTTCAATGTCTTTCATTGGCAGATTTGATCATTGTCAAGCCACAACATTTGCTAGATGTTTAAAAGCGAATGTCAGGACTGACATACAAAACCAAAAACAATTTAAAAAGACTAATTTAAGGATATGTAATGAGTCATTATGCACAGCGCCCTTGGGAAAAGCATCTGCCACCTTCACTCCATGGCTATCAACTTCAACCGGATCAAGTCCGAGCTAATCTGACAGAATTACTCACCCACACTACGGCTCATTTTTCTCAATCACCTGCATTCAGTGTGGTTTTGCCTGTAGGTTTAAGCAAAACGCTCACCTTTCAAGAAATTGATGACCTTTCCACCACATTTGCCAATTACTTGCAGCATCATCTCATGTTGAAAAAAGGCGATGTGGTCGGTTTACAAATGCCGAATTCCTTGCACTATCCGATTGCAGTCTTTGCCTGCTGGAAAGCAGGATTGATCATTACCAATATTAATCCACTTTATACGCCACGTGAACTGGATTACCAGCTCAGCGACAGTGGCGCAAAAGCCTTGATTGTTTCGGATTTATTCTTAGCAACTTTTGAAAAAGTCATTGAAAACAACTCTGCACTGAAATCACTCGCATTAATTACAGCAAGTTTAAGTGAATTTTTTGCTGAACCTTATCAAGGGATGATTGCACAAAAGATGCAGGCCGATGCCGCAGCCCAAGGTCGCTCACTACAACCTTCTGTGCCCTATTGCACTTTTAGCGATGCCTTGCAGATTGGAGCAACTTTAGCCGCCCACACCCCGATTCAACATGATATTGCCTTATATCAATACACTGGTGGAACTACAGGACGCAGCAAGGGTGCGGTGATCAGTCATCAAAATATCGCATCCTTGGTGAAAATCACCGGTGATTATTTACGTGCCCATCAGTCAGAATTTAACAGTCAGGACTGCATTTTAACCGCAATTCCGCTATACCATATTTTTGCATTTAGCGTAAATTTCCTGATGTTCTTTGAAGGTGGAGCACATAACCTGCTCATTCCATCACCCCGCCCGGTCAGCAACCTGAAACCGGCATTCGAACAGTTTAAAGTCACCTGGTTAACCGGTGTAAATACCTTATATGCAGGGCTTTTGGCAGAGGACTGGTTCGTGCAAAATCCACCACAACTGACCTGTGCGATCTCAGGTGGAACGGCGCTACGTCCCGCTACCGCACAAAACTGGAAAGCCAAAGTGGGTACCATTATTGAAGGTTTTGGCATGACTGAAACCAGTTGTGCTGCCTTACTGCATCCACCAATCAGTGAAATTCGTCAAGGCTCTGTGGGTTTTCCCCTGCCAGGTTCAGACATCAAAATCATTAATGATGATGGTCAGGAAGTTCCCTTAGATGAAGCCGGCGAGTTGTGCATTAAAGGACCGCAAATTGTCTTGGGCTATTTGAATCGTCCAAATGAGACCACCGAGACTTTTGTTGATGGTTGGTTACATACTGGGGATATCGCCAAAGTCGATCAGGACGGGTTTTGTTATATCTTAGACCGTAAAAAAGATATGGTGATTGTGTCCGGCTTCAATGTTTATCCTAATGAAATTGAAGCCATACTGGTCGAGCATCCTGAAGTGCTGGAAGCAGCTGTAATTGGCATACCGGATGAACAGACCGGAGAGTCGGTCAAAGCATTCATTACCTCAAGTAACCCAAACCTCTCAAGTGATCACATTCTAAAACACTGTAAAGAAAACCTGACTGCATACAAAGTCCCAAAATCTATAGAAATTTTGAACGAGTTACCTAAGTCAACCGTCGGAAAAATTCTGCGCGCAGAACTCAGACAAATCCATCAATAAAAAAATATTGATAGATTTTAATTAATTACAAAAATTTAAATCAGCTCCCAGAGTTAAAAATCTGGGACTTTTTCTTTTGCAAGAGCAATTTACCAAACTGCATCACAAAAGTTTAATGTTTGCTCTATAGTCTTTTAAATAAAGCAATTCGGAGAATAAAAATGTCAAAAAGAATCGCCGTTTTACTGACCCATGATTTTGAAGATGTTGAATATCTAGAACCGGTGCAAGCCTTCCGCGCTGCTCGCCATAGTGTTTTAAATATTGAAAACAAAGCAGGCAACATTGTCTATGGTCATAAGCGAAAATCAGCCGTCACCATCGACCAAAGTATAGATGATGTAACAGTGCATGATTTTGATGCCTTACTTATTCCTGGAGGATATTCTCCCGACCGACTTCGTGGTGATGACCGTTTCGTGGATTTTGTGCGAAAATTTGCCAATGCACAAAAACCCATTTTGAGCATCTGTTATGGCCCGCAGTTACTGATTACGGCCAAAGTTGTAAAAGGCCGCTTAATGACCACCATTAAAACTGTCGCAAAAGACCTGATTAATGCAGGTGCAGTCTATTATGATGTCGGTGTGGTCAATGATAACAATCTGTATATCTCATCGCGCTCACCTGACGATTTACCTGCTTTTATTGAAGAAAGTTTAATGGTTTTAAGTCAATAAAAAAGCACCCTTCAAAGTCAGACCTGGTGTCCAACTTTCAGGGTGCTCATCTTTTCGACTATTTTTTATTTCAGGTTCTTATTCATTCATTAGCGGCCCAATAAGCTACGTGCCACAATTTCTTTCATAATTTCATTGGTGCCACCATAAATTCGCTGAATACGGGCATCTACAAAGAAACGTGAAATTGGATATTCTGTCATATAGCCATAACCACCAAACAGCTGTAATAAATTATCCGCTATTTTCATCTGCATATCGGTTGCAAAACTTTTTAAAGCTGCGGCAGTTTCGACATCCAGTTTACCTTGCATATATAACTCAACGTTTTGGTTATAAAAAGCAGCAGTCGCCTGTTCCTCTATTTTTGCCTGAGCCAGAACAAAACGGGTATTCTGGAACTGGCTAATTGGCTGACCAAAGGCTTGTCGTTCTTTGACATAAGCAATAGTGACATCAATTGAACCGCGAATGGCACCAATGGCTGTTGCAGCAATCGCGGTGCGCTCACGTGGCAATTCCTGCATTAAATAGGCAAAACCTTGTCCTGGCTGACCCAGTAACTGATCTTTAGGCACCTTGATATTATCAAAGAACAGTTCTGAAGTATCTTGTGAATGCAAACCAATCTTGTTGAGGTTGGTGCCTTTTTTAAAACCTTCCAGATGGGTATCTAAAAGCAATAAAGACACGCCTTTTGCCCGGGCCTGCGGATCAGTTTTAGCTGCTAACACCACCAGGTCAGCATGTTGACCATTGGAAATAAAGGTTTTGGAACCATTCAAAAGATAGTGATCTCCCTGCAAGATGGCATTGGTACGCATCGCCTGCAAGTCTGAACCGGCGCCTGGTTCAGTCATACCAATCGCACCCACTACTTCGCCCGTGACCATTTTTGGCAACCAGTACTGCTTTTGTTCTTCCGAACCAATATGCAAAATATACGGTGCTGCAATTTCAGAATGACATGAAATCCCGGTAGACAGCGCACTAAATCCGGCACGTGCAGATTCTTCTACCAACATCAGTGAATAATGGGTTGGAACACCATAACCGCCATATTCTTCCGGTACATCCACACAGAGGAAACCATTTTCTCCGAGCAGATTCCAGACAGAACGAGGCATAATGCCTTCCTGTTCCCACTGTTCATAATGCGGTGCAATATGTTCATTCATAAAGCGTTTGAAATTGTCGCGGAATAATTCTAAATCAGCATCATAAGCCAACATATAGCGTCCTTGTCTTTCGTCATTGTTATTTCTTTTACTTTCCCATCCTATTCATTTTATTAGATGCTGTCATGAGCTATAACCATCTTATTTCATGACTTTAGGGTCAATAAAAAAGGAAGCCGCAGCTTCCTTTTTAAAATCAGAATCGATTAAGCGTGTGCTTGAGTCGCTTCTTCTTGCATTTTTTTGTCAACCATTTCCGGGTTGTTTAATGCTTCATTTAATTGGGCTGTATCTAATTGGCCAACCCATTTTGCAACGACAATTGTTGCCAGTGAGTTACCCACCAGATTGGTCAAGGCACGTGCTTCAGACATGAAACGGTCAATCCCCAGAATCAATGCCAAACCTGCTACAGGGATATGCCCTACAGCAGACAATGTTGCCGCCATGACAATAAAGCCAGAACCTGTTACACCTGCCGCACCTTTAGAAGAAATTAACAACACCGCTAAAAGTGTAATTTCATGTGCTAAATCAAGCTGAGTGTTGGTTGCCTGTGCAATGAAGATTGCAGCCATGGTTAAATAGATTGAAGTACCATCTAGGTTAAATGAATAACCTGTAGGAATCACCAGACCAACAACTGACTTTTCACACCCGGCGATTTCCAGTTTTTTCAACATGCGTGGAAGCACGGATTCAGAAGATGATGTACCCAGTACAATCAATAACTCTTCACGAATCATACGGATCATTTTCAGGATGCTGAAACCACAGAAACGTGCAATCCCACCCAATACAATGAAGATGAACAACAAACAGGTAATATAGAAACAGATGATTAATTGAGCTAACTGAGCAAGTGAACCAATACCATATTTACCAATCGTAAATGCCATCGCACCGAACGCACCGATAGGCGCAAGTTTCATAATCATATTTACGATGTTGAAGAACACATGCGAAATTTGATCGATGAATTTAAGGACGGGTTTACCTGCATCGCCCAATTTATGTAATGCGAAACCAAACAGTAATGCGAATAAAAGGACCTGAAGAATTTCACCTTCAGCAAAGGCACCCACCACCGTATTCGGGATGATGTTCATGAAGAAATCAACGGTCGATTGTGAAGCACCCGATTCCACATACTTGCTGATACCTGAAGTATCTAAAGATGCGGGATCAATGTTCATCCCTACACCCGGTTTTGCAATATTAATCACCAGCAAACCGATAATTAATGCCAGTGTTGAGACAACCTCAAAATAAAGCAGCGCAATACCACCTGTTTTACCAACAGATTTCATGCTTTCCATACCTGCGATACCACTCACGACAGTACAGAAAATCACGGGTGCAATAATCATTTTGATGAGCTTGATGAAGGCATCACCTAATGGTTTTAATTGCTCGCCCAAGCCTGGAACACTTTGCTTAACGCCGTCAACGATTACAGATGAACTTGGGTAAAAATGCCCAACAATCACACCTAAAATGATGGCAACAATCACTTGAAAATACAGTGACTTATAAATTGGTTTCTTAGCCATAACATTACTTCTTTAGATATTTCAGCACTAGAAATATTCAGTTTTTGCCTATTCTTACGAATACACAGCCTTTAATCCTTTTGTATTCATCACAAAAGAACATACAAAAAGTATTGAGTAAGCTCAAATACTGGGATATAAAACAAAAAAATCATAAACTTATCATGATGAATGAATTGAATTTATAAAAAATCCACCTATTCGGTCACACATGCTGATAAGCAAATCTACATAATTTTACCTAATGTTAAATTTTACCTAATTTTTATTTATTGATGCGGTCTATATTGTTAAGTTTGTTTAAAATATCACCACTACTCATTAGACATTAGTCGAAATAACTAAAGTTACTTTTATTTAAATTAGGCTGAAATATTTACCTTATCTTTATAAACTATTATCCATCCCATTTTCCGTTGCCAAGAAATACTCCTTATGCAAACCAAAAGAAATATCTACAAAGATGCTGAACATCCTTTCGCACAATATGTCCGTATTATAGGCAAAGGAAAAAACGGTGCCCGTTCGCTGACTTTTGACGAAGCCTATCAGGCATTCAGCATGATCCTGAAAAATGAGGTTTTGGATGTTCAACTGGGGGCTTTCCTCATGCTACTGCGTGTTAAAGAAGAATCTGTAGATGAACTGGCTGGCTTTGTACAGGCCACCCGTGATCAACTCAATTTCAAGGCATTAGATGTAGACTTGGACTGGTCATCTTATGCCGGCAAACGTAAGCATTATCCATGGTTTTTATTGGCAGCACTGACCTTGGCACAACACGGCTATAAAGTCGTGATGCATGGCGCATCTGGACATACCATTAACCGCCTTTATACCGAACAGGTTCTGGAATATCTTGGTTATCCAATTTGCCAGAATGACAGCGATGTGGAACAGCAGTTACAGCAACGCAATTTTGCTTATATGCCCTTAGCAGCGATTTCACCTATTTTGAGCGATCTAATTTCTTTACGTAATGTGATGGGCTTGCGCTCACCGATTCATACTTTGGCCCGTTTGATTAATCCATTTAATGCCAAAGCTACTATGCAGGCTATTTTCCATCCGGCTTATCGTACTTCACACCAGCAGGCTGCATTTAAACTGGGCTATCAAAATAGTGCAGTCATTAAAGGTGAAGGTGGTGAATTTGAACGTAATCCGGATGCCAAAACCTTAATCTGTGGCATTAAAAATGGTGAACTGTACGAACATGAATTACCGAAATTGACCGAAAACCGTAGTCCTATTGAAGAAGAACTGGATTTAGCGGTTTTTAAAGCGGTGTGGGAAGGCAAGCAACATCATGAATATGGCGAAATTGCTGTCACTGAAACCATGGGAATTGCTTTATACACGATGGGAGCCTGTACTTCTTATGAAGAAGCGATGTTAAAAGCCAAAGAGCTATGGCTAAATCGAAAAGTTATTTGATTGGGTTTGTCGATAAATGCCTGAGTAAGTGATGCTCTATTTTGCCTTATTTTTTTCAGACTTTAAAAATAGCATTTAATCACATGAGATCGGCAGGACGCCGATCGTTGTGCTGTGATACAAGGATGTATCATCAGCACAACAAAGGGTTTTGTTTACTTTTGCCCTGTCAAAAGTAAAACCTTGCCTACACAAAGTCTCCTGAAGGCTTGAGGCTTCATGTGGCCGTGATACACATCAATTTAAGTCGGCCACCAATAAAAAAGACACCGTAGTGTCTTTTTTATTATAAAGAAATACTTAAACAAAACGAATCGGCTTGAATTCTTCGTCTTGCTGAGGATCATGAGAATCGCAGTGTTCATCTTCTTCCTTGGTACCACGATCAATATAGCCGCTACGTTCAGTTTCAGGTAAATTTTTCATTTCCCAAGCATAAACCGCCTGCATACAGATTTGACGTTGCTCTTGCGTAAGTGCTACGCCATTCGGCCATTTACCAATTTCCACTGCTGTCTTTAAACGCGCAACAATTTCAGGATCGAGTACGGCCAGCATTTGTTCAATATTCATCATTTAATCCTGCTGTTGTAAAGAGTCAAAATCTTGGTTCCAACCCAGTTTGGTACGACAAGCAATATAGAAATCATAACCGGGTGGATGAAGGAGATTCAATTTAAATGGATGTTTACGGATATGCAAACTATCCCCAACACTGAGTGAAACGCTGTGTTGACCGTCGGCACTGACCATTGGTAACACACGGTTTTCACGAATGATAATCTTAATTTCACTATGCCCACCAACCACAATAGGACGCGAAGACAAGGTATGCGGATGCATTGGCACCAAAGAGATGGCATCCATGCTTGGATGGACAATCGGTCCACCACCAGAGAGCGCATACGCAGTAGAGCCAGTAGGCGTCGAAACAATCAAACCATCACTATGCTGACGATAGACATATTGACCATCAATATTAAGTTCAAAGTCAATCATATGAACCGACTTGCCGGAATGTAAAACCACATCATTCAAGGCAATCGCATCATAAATACTTTCACCTTTGGAACGGATTTCCATTTCTAGCAAGAAACGGCGGTCGAGCTGAAACTCGCCTTTCAACACTTGATCCAGCTTAAAAATAACTTCGGTCGGCTTGATATCGGTTAAAAAGCCCAAACGTCCCCTGTTGACCCCAATGACAGGGGTATTATGTCTCACCAGGGCGCGTGCTGCATGCAGTAAAGAGCCATCACCACCCACCACAATCACCAGATCAACCACTTCACCTAGTAAACTGCGGCTTACGGTTTGAGTATTGTTATAAGGGACTAAAGCTGCTGTTTCCGAATCAAAAACAGGATGTAAACCTAAACTTAAAAGATGGTCATGAATAAGACTTAAAGTTTCCACGACGGAGGATTTATCTGGACGGCCTATTAATCCAATGTTCCGAAAAGTTTTATGTGAAATTTGCACCTGGGTCATCGCTCCGCTACGATTCCTGCCTATCATAGCATTAACCCTGTTCATTTTAAAAAACTTTAAGTTCAGATTGCACGGACAATCTAGCGAATTCAAAGACTCAGGCCAGATTTTAGCCCGCTCTTCAGATCACTTTATTGGGTAGTCTGCCATGACTAAAATCAGCATGGTTTTTTAGAGTAAAAGTCACCCGATTGATAAAATTGCTTTTATTGGAACAACTTAGATGCTTAACACTGTTGACTTGCTTTAATATGCGCATATTATTTGCAAATACTGTTTTAATACTAGAAATAATATCTTTTATAAAATCAAAGACTCATTACAAATATTTTGTGCAGTTTATTATTATATTTTATCTTCATTCACAGATTAATTATTGCAAAAAAATGAAAAGCTTCGCATGATTAGCACAATTTATTTGGATCTTATAATCATTGATGAAGTCTGAACGCGGTATCGGTTTACTGGCCCTTATTTTTTCAATATTAGTCATTGGCGTATTCTTGGTTTTTAGTGTCTATTTAATCCGAATGGACAATATTGTACGTAATAAATTTGAAGGACAGCGCTGGGATATTCCGGCAAAAGTTTTTGCCCGTCCTTTGGAAATTTATACCAATGCACCGGTCAACCAGACAGACTTCACTCAAGAACTGAAACTTCTGGGCTATAAAATTTCTGAGAGTTATGCCCAATCCGGTAATTATGTAACGTCCGGTGATGCTCTCTATGTTCATACCCGCGGCTTCGACTTTGGTGACAGCGTTGAACCCGAGCAGGTGTTAAAAGTTACCTTTAGCGATAACCAGATTGGTGAAGTCAGTGCGACTAAACCGTCTTCTACCGGCATTGCACGTTTAGAACCGTTGCTGATTGGCGGAATTTATCCACAACATAATGAAGACCGTGTGCTGATTAAGCTCAATAGCGTGCCTAAACCACTCATTGAAGCTCTGATCTCAACTGAAGACCGTAACTTTTACCATCATCATGGCATCTCGGTTCGTGGTACAGCGCGTGCTTTAGTCAGCAATATCACCGGTGGGAAACGTCAGGGCGGCTCAACCCTGACCCAGCAGTTGGTGAAAAATTTCTATCTCAGCCCTGAAAGAACTTTAAAACGTAAAGTCAATGAAGCTCTGATGGCGATGCTGATTGAGCTTCATTATGACAAAGATGAAATTCTGGAAGCTTATTTAAACGAAGTAAATCTGGGACAAAATGGCAATTATTCGATTAATGGCTATGGTCTGGCTTCACAGTTTTATTTTGGCTTACCGCTACGCGAACTTAATATCGCCCAACAGGCTTATTTAGTCGGTCTGGTACAAGGGCCTTCCCTGTTTAATCCGTGGAAAAATCCGGAAGGTGCAAAAAAACGCCGTGATATTGTGTTGCACAATATGCTGGTAATGGGATATCTCACTCAGGAAAAGTATGAGCGAGAAGTTGCACGACCATTAAATGTCATTGCAAAACCCACCTTGGGGCCTGCCCGCTTTCCGGATTTCATGGATATTGTACGTCGACAACTACGTACTGAATATCAGGAAGGCGATCTGACCAATCAAGGTTTAAAAATCTTTACCACGCTGGACCCAATTGCCCAAACCAAAGTACAGGAAGCGTTTAAAGCATCTGTTTCCAAACTGGCCGATGCCAATCCGAAACGTTTAAAAGATTTGCAAGGTGCCGTTTTAATCTCTCATCCTGAAAATGGTGAACTGGTTGCCGCTTTAGGTTCTACCCAGGACTTTACCGGTTTTAACCGTGCCCTGGATGCAAAACGTCAGGTCGGCTCCTTGCTTAAACCGGTTATTTATTTAAGTGCGATTGAATCGGGACGTTATAACTGGGCCACACCGGTTGAAGATAGTGCCATGAACATTTATAGCGAAGGTAAAAACTGGACGCCTAAAAACTACAGTGGTGGTGAGCATGGCACTATTCCTATGTCCGAAGCACTGGCAAACTCCTACAACCTGGCTGCCGTACGTTTGGGGCAAGAATTTGGCATTTCGACCTTTAGCAATCACCTGAAAAAATTTGGCGTGACGTCCAATATTCCAAGCTATCCATCGATCTTCCTCGGTGCGGTTGATATGTCACCTATGGAAGTAATGAGTATTTACGGCAATTTTGCAACCGGCGGTTTCAAATATCCAATCAAGTCCATTCGCTCAGTGGTCGATTCCAATGGACGCCTGCTCGATCGTTATGGCCTGACACCACAACAAACCATCGATGCTTCCGCGGCGTATATTTTAAACTATGGCCTACAACAGGTGATGAGCTCAGGGACGGGACGTGCAGCTTATAGCGCTTTCCCTGCTGACTTGAAACTGGCAGGTAAATCCGGTACCACTAATGATACCCGTGACTCCTGGTTTGCAGGCTATTCAGGTAATTATCTAAGTGTGGTTTGGCTAGGTCTGGATAATAACAAGGTAACTGGCTTAACTGGCTCTTCAGGTGCACTTCCGGTCTGGATTAACGTGATGAAACAATTGCGTCAAAAACCGGTTAACTTGCGTCAAACTGACAGTGTGCAATGGCAATGGATTGACCGTTCTAGTGGATATTTGTCTGGGCAAGGTTGTGAGGGTGCCATGTACATTCCATTACTTCGCAGTAATATGCCACGTCAGGCCACTGCCTGTGGTTTACCGAATTATCAGGTAGAACCTGCTTACAATCCTGATACTGAAAACAATCAGGCACCTGCTGATCAAAACGATAGTATTGGAAACTATATTCGTGAAAGTGATACTGAAACGCAGAACGATAGTTCTAGTGATCGTGTCATTTCAAGTGGTAGTTTTGACAATTAAGGGTGAACGTTAAGCATGAATGGGCAATTTAAACGGCATAAACACGGGCTAATCGCCCTGATCCTGATCGGTTTGGTGGGCTGTCAAAGCCTGCCTGCCCCTGAGACCAAACAGCCGTCGAAGCCTGCATCTACACAAAAACAGGACATTAAAACACCCTCGGGCGTGGTCATCACACCTTATGAACTTGAAGAAATTCAACGTAAAAAGATGCAAGTGATTGTTCCTGAGCAACGGAGTAAGCAGCAGTTTGAAGATGGCCGCCAGCTTCCTGCATTTCAAAAACTCATGCAACAAACCCAGCTTGCCTATAAACAAGGACAATGGAATAAAGCGGAAGCCTCTGCACTTCAGGCACAGCGCCTTGCACCGCAGTCTGCTGAAACCTTCCTGTATTTGGCCCTGATCGCCAATAAAAAGAATCAGCCTGCAAATGCAAAAGCTCTGGCACAACGCGGACTTAGTTATGCACAAAGCAATGCCATGAAGAAACAACTCTGGCAGGTCATTTTAAAAGCGGCACAACAGCAAAAAGATCAAAAAACCATTCAACAAGCGCAAAAAGCCCTGCAAGGCTTATAAAATTGAGGATGTGTTGAACTGACAGTTTCAATACATCCTCCTGGTTTTTTATAAAAAGCGCACTCCTGCAATGCCATAGCCACCCTGCTCTTTAGCAACTGCAAGATCACCCACCTGCATGCCACCCAAGGCAAAAACAGGTATATGAACTTGTGAAACCCAGCGCTTGAACTGTTCCCATCCCAATGCTACAGCTTCTGGATGAGTTGCTGTAGGCAAAACCGGACTCAGCAAGATCGCATCACAACCCATGTTTTGTGCCTGTTGCATTGAAGCCAGATCATGACATGCCGCAATGTAACGCTTTCCAAGGCTTAAATCACCTGGCTTTAAAGCCATAAGCTGTGACTGTTTTAAATGAATTGTAGAAATGGCTGCTTGCTGGATTACACCGAGTTGCTGATAAATATCGACATTCACAATGAGCTGAGCTAAATGCTCCACACTGATATCGGCCAGTTCGCGAATCTGCTGCCGATTTCCATCAACACGCCAATACAGCAACTGGTCTTGCTGTAACTGTTTTAATGTTTCAAGTTGATCTGAAATTTTAATCTGATGGGGCCAATATAGGCGCTGAATCATGGCCAGATTGGCTTTGGGGAAATTTAGATTGAGCAGCTCTTCACGGCTATACCAGCTCCAAGGCAGCTGAATTTCATTCAACAAAGCTGTAGGTACGATGGCTTGAAATAGATGCAACTTCACAATCACATCATCATATTCATGACAAATCAGGTCAAACTCATGCCAGTCATGCAGGCCAATACCCACTTCTTCATAAATTTCACGGCGGCATGCAGCCAAGGGCGTTTCACCCTCCTCCACCTTTCCACCAGGAAACTCATGTTTATTGCCCTGATGCTGTTTTGCTTCACGCCAGCCCACCAGCACTTTGTTTTGATGCAGTAAAATTGCAATGGCAACATGAATTATGGGTTTAGACATTCCCTGTTCCTCAGCCTGAAAATATTACAAAGTGTAAGCAAATTTAAGTTTTTTATAAAATCTTAAATAATCCATTGACAGGTCTATTCGATAATGATTATCATTTAAATCATTCAATATATACCACGGAATCGACGGAATGAACGCACCATTTAGCTTATTTACCCGCAATCATGATACAGCTCACTCACTACCGATGTTGCACTCGAACAACCTGTTTTCACTGGGTCGAGAAATTCGAATTATGCATGCCGGAGAAGAATATCGTCTACGTTTAACTCGTAACAATCGACTTATTTTGACCAAATAAAAATAATTAACTCAACAATAATAAACGTGGAAACAAGCAGTATGAGCGCAAACATACTGCTTTTTAACGCTGGATATGCAATGGAAATTGCAGTTCAACTTTTAATCCATCATGTGCCGACCGAGAAAAATTAATTTCACCGGCATGTAATTCAATAATCTTTTTACAAATCGACAACCCCAATCCTGAACCTTGGGTTTTAGTACCCAATGCCCGATAAAAGCGCTCACCCAGTCGTTGTAAGACCTCTTCTGTCACAGCTTGTCCATCATCTTCAATCACGATGCTGATGTATGATTGCTTGTGCTGCATCTCAATCCATACATGACCATTTTGCCCAGCATAACGGATGGCATTGTCCAGCAGATTGCGCAGGCAACTGAAAATGAGTTTGTCATTGCCAGTAATCACCAGATTTTCAGCGAATTGTGTCTGGATTTGAATATTTTTCTCGGCTGCAAAGGGTTGTAAGGCTTGCATGACCTCATTGATCACCCTGTTCATATCCATTTCAGACTTGGGCAATTGACCCGTATGGGCCGGGTCCAGTCGTGCCAGTAACAGCAAGTTTTCTAACACCTGTGTACCACGGTTGACATCATTTTGAATACTCGCCAAGTCTTGGTCGAGTTCCGGATATTTACGTTTCAGTACCTGCAAACGCATTTGAATGGCCGATAATGGCGAACGTAATTCATGCGAAGCATCCGCAGTAAAGCGCTGCTCTGCCACCAAGGACTGTTCAAGGCGTTGTAATAGCTGGTTCAGTTGCCATATCATCGGCTGTAATTCTTTTAATTCAGGTACTGGCTGCTGAATCGGTGCGAGATCATCCGCACTTTTAGCTGAAATTTCTCTGGACAGTTGATGAATGACTTTAAATTGGCGTTTCACGGCAAAGTGTAAAATCAGCCACTGAATGAACCAGAGCACAATTAAAATCAGACTATAGCCCATGACATTTTGAGCCAAAGCCTTAAAGCGCTCTCCCATGGGCTGCAATAGCAGTACCGACGTATTCAGTTCAGGATTTTGAGAGGTATAGATACGCCACAACTGCTGATCGTGCCAAATCAAATCATAACCTTCATCGGCATTATTTTTGAACGTTGAAGACAGATGGTCCAAATGGAAATTTTCTGATTCGCTCAGCACCTGTTGCTGATCTTTTAACTGGTATTGAATGTCAAATTCATCACTGAGTTCATCGACCTGTTGTCCTGAACTCGTACTTACATCTGAAATTAACAGCATATCTGCAATTTCATCCATGATCTGGTCTTGCACCTGCATGGTCTGGTACAGGGAAATCCCCATAAAAAGCAGCAAGGCCAAAACCCCAGCCAACATGGAACTGAATAATGAGGTCTTGATTAACCTGGTTTGTAGAGAAATGGCTTTTGACATACTAACCCTGACTCATGCGATAGCCCAAACCACGAAGGGTCTTGATATACTGGCTGCCAATCTTTTTACGCAATTGATAGATAAACACTTCTATGGCATTGCTTTCTATTTCATCGCCCCAAGCATAAAGTGATTCTTCCAGCTGTTCACGGGTAATTACATGCTCCGGCTTTTGCATCAATTTATGTAAAATCTGAAATTCTTTGGCAGTTAGGTTGATGGTCTTTCCATCCTGAATAAGCGTTTTGGCCTGTGGATCGAGGACTAAATTTGCATAGCGCAGATATTGTCCGGCACTGCTTTGATGCTGGCGTAATTGCGAACGTACACGCGCAGAAAGTTCTTCCAAGCTAAAAGGCTTAACCAGATAATCATTGGCACCCAAATCCAGCCCTTCAACACGGTCATGAATACTGTCCCGCGCGGTAATAAAAATCACAGGGGTTTGTTGCTGATACGCACGTAGAGCTTTAAGAATGTCATCACCACTGACTTTAGGTAGTCCACGATCAAGCAGGACACAGTCATACTGATGCTGTTCAATGGCTAAAATGGCATGATCGCCACGTTCCACCCAGTCAATATTGTAGCCATCCATTTCCAACCATGTTTTGATACTTTCTGCTTGGGAAGCATCATCCTCTGCCAGTAAGATTCGCATGTCTTGTTCTCATGTCTGGATATGTTTTTGTTTAAGATAACAGTTTTTTAAACCACATGATTGCAAAAAAACCACATGACATGCATGTGGTTTTGGGGAGAAATCAGGAAGAATCTCTTACATCTTGATCTATCATGGCATCACTTAAAAACGGATGGCATCCACATCAATTTCAATGCGTTTAGCCGGTTTGTAATCGATGTCAACTTCACCGATGATGGTCACTGGCGTTTTGGCATTTACGGGTTTACCTTGCCATAACTCATCGTCAATCTCGACGGTCATGGTGCCGGTATTATCACGAAACTGGTATTTTTCATCCCCGACTGCTTTTACCACATAGCCTTTAAGCTGTACCTTACTGTCATCTTTTAAAGTTAAAGCCTGTTTAACTGTAATGGCTTTTTGTGGTGCAATTGCAGCTTGATTTACCGCAGTATTTGCCACGGCGAATGTTGTTGCACCGACCAAAGCGGTCATTAAAGCTGCTTTAGAAAGCATGTTCATGCTCAAACCCTCATTAAGTTGTTGCTCATTTCAATAGCATGATTAAAACAAATCAAGATGAGGTGAATCTTAAGATAGCTTCATTTTCAAACAGTATTTCAATTCAGTGGAACAACGCGTAACACCTCTTCCAAAGTGGTCATTCCTGCCAGCACTTTGCGCGCCCCCGCGATACGTAGCGGCTCAATCCCTTCTTTTTTCGCCTGATCACGGAGCTGGTTTAAAGTCGCATCTGCACCAATCAGCTGTTTGGTCGCAAGGCTTAAAGGCATAAACTCATAAATGCCGACACGTCCTTTATAGCCGGTGTGGCGACATTCTTCACAACCCACCGCCTGAAATACAAAGTTTGGCATTTCCAGTGCATAATCAAAGGTTAAATGCTTCCATTCCTGTTCATTAATAAAGGTTTCCTGTTTGCAATGCGGGCAAAGTTTACGTACCAAACGCTGTGCCAGTACACCTAAAATCGTGGCTGAAGTTAAAAATGGCTGTACCCCTAAATCATGCAGTCGGGTCAGACTGGATGGTGCATCATTGGTATGCAAGGTGGATAACACCAAGTGACCGGTTAATGCAGCCTGAATCGCCATATTGGCAGTATCCTGATCACGAATCTCGCCGACCATAATGATATCCGGGTCTTGACGCATCAGCGCACGCACACCGTCAGCAAAACCTAAATCAATCCCCTGATTCACCTGCATCTGGTTAAAGCTCGGTTCCAGCATCTCGATTGGATCTTCAATGGTGCAAACATTGACTTCTTCAGTTGCGAGCTGTTTGAGTGAAGAATACAGCGTGGTGGTTTTTCCCGAACCGGTCGGACCCGTGACTAAAATAATGCCATGACTGTGTGCAGTTAAAGCCTGCCAATCATTCAGTAACCCGCCTTCAAAACCGAGCTGCTGAAAACTGCGTACCAACACTTCCGGGTCAAAAATACGCATCACCATTTTTTCGCCAAAAGCGGTCGGCAAGGTGGATAGACGTAACTCAGTTTCCTGTCCTTTAGGCGTACGGGTTTTTAAACGGCCATCTTGCGGTTTGCGTTTTTCCGCCACATTCATGCGGCCTAAAATTTTAATGCGCGAAATCACGGCGGTCAGGGTATTGGCCGGCATTTTATAAATGGTATGCAATACCCCATCAATACGGAAACGCACCTTGCCGGTATCTTTACGGGGTTCCAGATGAATATCACTGGCACCCTGTTCAAAGGCAAACTGCAACACCCAATCCACCAGCTTGACAATATGTTGGTCATTGGCATCCGGGTTTTGCGTATCGCCCAGTTGCAATAGTGCTTCTACGCCTTTGTTATCACGGTCATAAGCACTGTTTTTTTGCGATGAATTAACCGCCCGGCTCACCTGATAATATTCCACCAGATAGCGCTGCAACTGATCCGGACTGAGCAGTACACGCTGAATTTTTTTCGGGGCAATACTATGTTCAAGATTGGCCACCCATTCCGTTTTAAACGGTTGATCGGTGGCAATCAGGACTTTGTCCGGCTGAATTTCGACGGCCAGAATTTTATTACGCACCGCAAATTCTTGCGACATGATATTGGTCAAAGCACCAACATCGGCCTTCAAGGGATCAATAATATAAAAAGGAATATTGGCTTTGTCTGCTATCCACTGGCACAAGCGGTTTAAGGTTAAGGTCGATTGCGGATGCGCCTGATCGACCAGATTAAAATGTGCGATCCACTGCAAGGGATGCCATTTCAGTTGTTCCCGTTGACGGTGTGTGGTTTGGATCAGCAGCTTGTTACGCTCGGTAATACGTCCATCTTTTTGTAATTGTTCCAGACACCAGGATGTATCCATTTCAAAATTAAACTTCATTGTTATATGCCCCAAAACATTCACACACTATAGCAAACTAAAGGTTATCTCGCGTCAGTCCATTTTAGAAAAAAATCTCCCCATAACTTTTTCTAAACTGATTTATATAACCGTTTACTGCAAAATAAACTATAGCCTGTTTTTCATCAGCATTATGCTTTTACTTTCGGACATTTATAGCCAATAATGCCAAATATGCTGTTTAATTCAGCAGCTGAATGTGCATAACCCGATAATTGGATTTTCCCTGTGGATAATATGCTGAACCTGTCGCTTCAAACTACATCTTTTCAAGAATTGCTGATGGTGATGGCAGCAGCATTAGGCTGTGGCTTGCTGATTGGTCTGGAACGTGAACGTAGCAAGCAACGTGAAAATCAGCATAGTTTTGCAGGGGTGCGTTCATTTGCAATCTGCGCTTTACTGGGCGCCTTGTGTTTTGCTTTTGGCGATATCTTTGGCGTGATTGGTGCACTGATTGTTGGCGGTATCGGTATTTTCTCCCTTAAAAATCAGCTGCAAGACCCCGGGGTCACCACCGAACTGGCTTTCGTCATGACTTATTTTATCGGTGCGCTGTGCGTGTGGAATATTACCCTAGCTGCCAGTCTCTCTGTAATACTGACCTTCATTTTAATGATGAAACATTCCATGCATGGGATTGCTGGAAAATGGATTACCGGGGCAGAACTTAAAGATGGCGTATTTTTACTGGCCCTTATTTTAATCGCCTTACCGCTGACCCCCGATACGCCTTTATGGGGCAATGTGCTTAATCCACATATTATTTTAAAACTGCTTACCCTAATCCTTGTTGTTCAGGCATTGGCGCATATAGCCAAGCGCTTACTTTCAAGCAAGAAAGCGCTGATGCTTTCTTCAATTGCTTCCGGATTTGTTTCCAGTACAGCAACGATTGCACATTTAGGCATACAGGTCCGCAATCAAGAGGCCGATGCCCGGTCCAATGCCGGTGCAGCACTGATGTCGTGTATATCCACTTTGGTACTTTTATTGATTGTAGTCGGTGGTGTCTCTTTAGCCTGGCTCAAGCTGCTGACATTTCCCTCACTCATCGCCATCGCTATTTTAGCACTTTGTGCTTACTGGCTAATACGTAAAGCTGAACCTGTCGAAGAGACAGAACCTGAAGACAGTCCCATGTTTAGCCTAAAGGAAGCAGTGATCATTGCCGTTACTTTAACCCTGATTCAGGCAGGTGTTTATGGACTTGAACTCTTACTCGGTGATGCAGGTTTAATTGCAGGTACGCTCCTGGCGTCACTGTTTGAAATTCATGCCGCTGCGGCCGCTGTGGTTGTTCAAGGTGAACCTACAAATAGCAGTTTACTCTATGCAATGATGTTAGGTCTGGGTGCTCATGCAGTTTCTAAATGCATTAATGCAGCCATAAGCGGAGGATTAAAATTTGCACTTTATTTTGCACCGGTACAAATTCTGCATATGACCGTTTTGATCGGTGTACTTTGGTGGCTTAATGAACTTTAAATCGAGTTTGATTATAAACTATTATTAATCAATTAAATTAAATCTTTAGTTAAATTTAAAATAATGATTTTGTTAATATTTCTTGAAGTAACAATAAGTCATTTACATTATTAGATTAATAATTAATCATCGACTTCATTTTTTATCTATTATCAAAAAACTTAAATTTTTAATTAATAATAACGGGGGTGTTTTATCATGAAGCTTAAATATCTGAGCTTATCAATTATTACAGCATTCACTTTGACTGGCTGTGGAGGCGGCGGAGGTGGCTCAGACAGCACTTATCAAGGTATAGATTCTGGATCTGCCGAAGAAAATAAAGATTTTCAACAATGGCATTATTTTGAAATTGAAGCCGGCTATGCAGTCAATGAACCACTTGAATTTGTTCATAACATGATAACCCTTGATCAGGGCACCGTATATATTCAAGATGACTCGCTTACACCAGACAATGACATTCTTGTTACTCAAGATGGTGTTTATCAAGATTTAGGACCAAAAAATTCCAAATATGGATATTTAGCAGGGACAGGATCTTTGGATAATTTAGTGTTTACACATAAGCCTTATTCTCCTGTTGGCTCAACCGGTCTTATATTTACCACAAATTTCAAAAAAATTGACCTCAGCGGCAAAAATGCTTTAGCAACATTAGAGTCCAGAGATCAATGGGACATTGCAAATAATTCGATTTCAAATATTTCTGCACAGCGCCTTGCTTATTATAATTCAGTCAAAGACCTAACTTTCCCTGCTGGTGCATATTGCTTACAAAATAGTATTCACAGCAATAATCAAGAAAATCTGTATCTCTACACTGGCAAGAGTGACAAAAAACCTACTTTTGATGATTATGCAGCAGACTATGCCCAAAATGACAAGCACGTCTTTAAGAAAACCTATAAAGACACCATTGCCTACTTATATTCCGATGACGGTACAGATGCAGGCGCAACTCATGGCGCGGCAGAATATAAGGGGAACTACTATGGTGCTGGGCGTTATCTGAAAGGAGTTGAATACAGCCTAGCGCAGTACATTCAAGAACAAAAGGACAAATTGAGCAGTACATTAACTGAAGCAGAGCGCAAACTGGCTATCGAAGAGATTGAAACTTTGAACAATGAATGCAGCTGGTATAACGACACCGCTGCACAATTTATTCAAAACTCAATGAAACCTTAAACTGCTCAAGCGAGCGATATAAAAAAGGAGCTTTAAGCTCCTTTTTTTTTACGTCAAAATTTCGAGAATTTGCACCTTATGGTCATCAACCTTAAACTTCACATTCAAGTCAGCAAATAGCATTCCATACACTCTATCTGCATCATTTTGATAAGCCGGCCTTGGATCGAGCGATAAGACCTGTTTCAATTCATCCACAAGCTGTTCATTTAACTTTTGACATTTCATTAAATCCTGCTTTTGCTGCTCGGCATTTTCTGTCCAAATAACCGTCATTCGTTCAGGTTCATCCTGTGCATAACCACATTGTGCGTCTATCACAGCATCTGAATATTGAATATAGGGTTTAATATCCACAATAGGCGTGCCATCCAGAAGATCACTACCCGTCACATACACACGTACAGACTTGCCGACTTTCTTCACTACTTTCAGCTGGACAACAGATAAACCTATCGGGGATGGGCGGTACATACTGCGTGTGGCAAACACACCGATTTTTTTGTTCCCTCCTAAACGTGGCGGACGAACTTGTGATCTAAACTTTTGACTTTCCTGCTTATTTTTATTGTCATGGAACTGCCACAACAACCAGAGATGACTAAATTCCTCAATCCCTTCAAATGCCAGTAAATCATTATAAGGTTCAACCATCTCAATATAGGATTCAACCTGTACCAGATTGGGTTGGCGTGGAATGCCAAATTTTTCTTTATAGGGCGATTTCATATACCCGATTATTGGCATTTTAAGCTCAGTCATAATCACTTTTTCTGATAAGTTCAATTAAATATATTCAGTTTATCGAGAATGTTTTTAGATTAGAATAGTAAGCTGTTCTAATTTGATAACTTATTGAGACCTTTAATGGCTGCTTTCAACGTCGAAAAGATTACTCACGTCCACCACTGGAATGACACTTTATTCTCTTTTAAAACAACTCGTGATACTGCATTACGTTTTAAAAACGGACAATTTGTGATGATCGGTCTTGAAGTGAATGGTAAGCCTTTAATGCGCGCTTATTCAATTGCAAGTGCTAACTACGAAGAAGAATTAGAGTTTTTCTCTATTAAAGTTCCAGATGGTCCTTTAACTTCTATTCTGCAAAAAGTAAAAGTGGGTGACGAAATTCTGGTTTCTAAAAAACCTACAGGTACTTTAGTTCTGGACGATTTAAACCCGGGTAAAAACTTGTACCTTCTTTCTTCTGGTACCGGTCTTGCTCCTTTCCTTTCTGTTATTCGTGACCCTGAAACTTACGAACGTTTTGAAAAAATCATCGTGGTTCATGGTACTCGTTTCATTTCAGAATTGGCTTACCAAGACTTGATCGAAAACGAAATTCCAAACCATGAATTCTTCGGTGAGTTAGGCGCTAAAGAAAAATTAGTGTATTACCCAACTGTAACTCGTGAAGATTTCCATACTCAAGGCCGTGTAACCACTGCCATTGAAACTGGTCAATTGTTCGAGAAAATTGGCTTGCCACGTTTCAACCCGGAAACTGACCGCGCAATGCTTTGCGGTAGCCCGGCATTCCTTGACGACGTAGCCGCTCTTCTTGACCAACACGGTCTGAAAGAATCACCTCGTATGGGTGTACTTGGCGACTACGTGATTGAACGTGCATTCGTTGAAAAATAAGATGCTTAAGTCTTAAAAAAACCGAGGTTAATACCTCGGTTTTTTTATTTACTGATTTTAAACATTTGGTTAAGATCAAAATAATAACAAAATGATTGATTATTAAAGTAATGAACTTTCAACATTTAAAATTTCAAGATTTTCTACATCCGCGTCCAGCGCCTAAAGGCATTGATGTATTGTGCAAATTACAGCATTTTTCACTCATCACCTATGCAATTGACCCAATCCGTTTTAAAGAGATTATTCCACCACGTTTTCAGCTGGATACCATTCAATATCAAGGACAAGAAAAGGCACTGATGTCTGTGGTTCCTTTTCTTGATGTTGATTTTACTTCAGCAGTTTATCCATTTCCAAAATTTAAAATGGGACAAACCAATTACCGCGTATACGTCATTGACAAGGAAACGCAAGAACGCTGTGTCTGGTTTATTGGCACGACCCTAGATTCATGGACTTTGCTTGTACCGCGCCATTTATGGCAATTGCCGTGGCATCCTGCAGTTTTTAATTTTGATTGCCAGCAGGACACCGAAGGCTTTTACAGCCAATATAAAATACAGACCCAGTCTGAATGGGCTAGCGCTGAATTGCATTTGACGCAATCAGCAGAAGACGGCTGGCAATTTGAAGGCTTTCCCGACCTGGAAACTTATCTGGTTTATTTAACTCATCCTCTTGCCGGTTTTTATTATCGTAGAGATGGCAAATTAGGTACTTATCGGGTTTGGCATGATCGTTTGCAGCCAAAGCCAGCAAAACTGCATCATGCACGTTTTGAACTTTTGGCACGCATGAATTTAGTTTCTTTTGAAGATCAGTTGCAGCCCTACAGCATACTCATTGAACCTATGAATGAATTTACGATTTATTTGCCGCCCACCGTTCTGAGCTGAATTAAAAAGAGGACTTTTCAGCCCACTGCTGTCCCACAAATATCACAAGAAGAACCTCAATTGAGGTTCTTCTTGTTTTCGCCATTTTTTATCAGGCACAAAGAGTGACCTTAAAAGTTTCCTTTCAAATAAATTGACCTG